>JAZNAM010000019.1:0-5356 GCA_045586515.1 Eubacteriales bacterium | reverse complement strand
CCAAGGAGTTGAGGCCTACTATTGTCTTCCTAAGACCGCTTGGCCTCCGACTTGGGAATCGTCTCTTCCGGTGCGCCACCATTATTATCACCCTGCGGTGTAGAATCGGGCGAATTGTCCCCCTTATTTCTCACACACATGCACACCACCACTGCCACGCAAATCAGCACGCAAAGCAGTGCGCCCAAAAGCAACCAGGTCTTTTTCGTCATGTTCACAACCTCCAAACTCGAAGATACCATTATTATACCATATCGCGCGCGCATTGTAAATAGGTTTGATGGTTTTGGAGCAAAGCAGAGCGCAATCCCCATATCCCCCGTTGCCCTCACCGATTGTGCCATGCAAGGGCAACCACAAAAAAAGAGCACGGCAAATGCCGTGCTCTTTTTTGTGATTATTATTTACCAAACAAACCGCGCTTGACATACTTCGTATGAAGGATCTCATGCGCCTTATGGCTGCCGGGCTTGCCGAAGTACTCCTCGTAGAGTTTCGTGACCTCTGCGCTATCCTGCGACTTGCGCAGATCCATCGCGGCGTCGGCATTGTAAAGCACGGCGGCGCGTACGGCACGCAGGTCGATAGAATTACGAACAGATGCGGGCTGGTAGGGCTGACCACCGCCATTGACACAGCCACCGGGGCACGCCATGATCTCCACGAACTGGAGATCCAGCTCGCCGGATTTCACGCGCTCCAAAAGTGCCTTGGCGTTCTTGGTGCCGGATGCCACACCAACCTTAATTTCAAGGTCACCGAGCTTGTATGCGGCAAGCTTGACGCCTTCCACACCACGCACATCGGGGAACTCCACACTCTCCAGCTTCTTGCCGAGGATCACCTCAGCTGCATAGCGAAGCGCTGCCTCCATAACGCCGCCCGTTGCGCCGAAGATCACGCCTGCGCCCGAACCGTTGGCAAAGGGTGTATCAAACTTCTCATCGGCAAGGGCCTTAAAGTTGATGCCTGCCTTCTGGATCATGCGACCCACCTCACGAGTGGTGATGGCAACGTCTACGTCTGGCACGCCTGCGGCACACTGGTTGGGTCTGCCGACCTCAAACTTCTTGGCGGTACAAGGAATGGCGGATACGAAGAAGATATCCTGGGGATCAATTCCCTCTTTCTCTGCAAAGTAGGTTTTCATCAGCGCACCAAACATCTGCTGAGGCGACTTGCAAGAGGAAAGGTTGTCCACCATTTCGGGGAAATAATGCTCACAATACTTGATCCAGCCGGGCGAGCAGGAGGTGATCAGCGGCAGCGCGCCACCGTTTTGAATTCTACCCATCAGTTCGGTTGCTTCCTCAAGGATCGTGAGGTCAGCGGTCACGTTCATATCGAACACGCCGTCAAAGCCGAGACGTTTGAGCGCCGCGACCATCTTACCCTCACAGTCGGTGCCGGGCTCGTAGCCGAAGCAC
The DNA here is from genome assembly GCA_045586515.1 of Eubacteriales bacterium. Classification (GTDB taxonomy): domain Bacteria; phylum Bacillota; class Clostridia; order Oscillospirales; family CAG-272; genus Firm-07. The sequence continues at coordinate 3,929 of JAZNAM010000019.1, read as the reverse complement.
TCGCCGATCTGCGCACGCACAGAAGGTGCGGCACAGATATACACGCGCTTGTTGGGATCAGCGAGCGCCTCGAACACCTTGTCTGTATCGTCACGCTCGTGCAGAGCACCCGTGGGGCAAGCCACGATGCACTGACCGCAGTTGACACAAGAGGTTTCGCCGAGTTTGCCGTCCATTGCGGTGCCGATCACGGTGTCAAAGCCACGGTTGTTCGCGCCGATGACGCCGATGCCCTGAATGTTGCGGCAAGCCGCCACACAGCGGCGGCAAAGGATACACTTGCTGGTGTCGCGAATGATCGCCGCAGAGGACGTATCTACCACGCACTCGGTCTTGGCGCCGCCAAAGCGGTTCTCATCCACGCCATACTCCATGCAAAGGCGCTGCAACTCACACGTGGTGGAGCGCACACAGGAGAGGCACTGCTTGTTGTGGTTGGAGAGCAACAGCTCCAGGTTGGTCTTACGGGATGCCGCGATACGGGGCGAGTTTGTCACAACGACCATGCCCTCGGTCACGGGATATACGCAAGAGGTTACCATGCGCACGGGGCCAAGGGTGGCACCGCGCATCTCCTGTACCTCAACAAGGCAGATACGGCAAGCGCCGATCTCGTTTGCATCCTTGAGGTAGCACAGGGTGGGAATGTCAATATTCGCGGCTTTCGCGGCTTCCAGAACCGTGGAGCCCTTGGGAACGGCAACAGAAATGCCGTTGATCTTTACGTTTACAAGTTCCATTTCCAAAGTCCCCCTTTCTTATGCCTTGTAGATTGCCTTGAACTTACAAGTGTCGATGCACGCACCGCACTTGACGCACTTGGCGGGGTCGATTGCAAAGGCGGCAAGCTTCTTGCCGGGCGCTACGTAATCGGTGCGCTGGATCGCGCCCACAGGGCACTTCTTGGCACACACGCCACAGCCGAAGCACTTATCCTTTTCAATCGCGAAGGTAACAAGCTTTTTGCACACGCCGGCAGGGCACTTTTTGTCCACGATGTGCGCGATGTACTCGTCACGGAAGTAGCGCAGGGTGGAAAGTACGGGGTTGGGTGCCGTCTGACCAAGACCGCAAAGCGATGCGGACTTGATGTAGTTGGCAAGCTCCTCCATCTTTTCCAGGTCTTCCATCTCGCCCTTGCCCTCAATGATCTTGTTGAGGATCTCGAGAAGGCGACGCGTACCGATACGGCAGGGCGTGCATTTACCGCAGGATTCGTCCACGGTGAATTCCAGGAAGAAGCGGGCGATGTCTACCATACAGGTATCCTCGTCCATGACAATCAGACCGCCCGAACCCATCATCGAACCGATGGCAAGCAGGTTGTCGTAATCAATGGGGGTGTCGATCAGGTGCGCGGGGATACAACCGCCCGAAGGGCCACCCGTCTGGGCAGCTTTGAACTTCTTGCCGTTGGGAATACCGCCGCCGATCTCCTCGACGACCTCACGCAGCGTGGTGCCCATGGGAACCTCTACAAGACCCGTGTTGGTGATCTTGCCGCCCAGTGCGAACACCTTGGTGCCCTTGGACTTCTCAGTGCCCATACCTGCAAACCACTGGGGGCCGTTCAGGATGATCTGCGCAATATTGGCGTAGGTTTCTACGTTGTTGAGGATGGTGGGCTTGCCAAACAGACCCTTTACCGCAGGGAAAGGAGGACGGGGGCGCGGCTCGCCGCGGTTGCCCTCAATCGAGGTCATGAGCGCGGTTTCCTCGCCACACACGAATGCGCCTGCACCCAGGCGGATCGACATATCAAAGGAGAAATCCGTGCCGAAAATATTCTTGCCGAGCAGACCCGCCTCGCGCGCCTGGTCGATTGCGATCTGCAAGCGACGAATCGCGATGGGATACTCTGCACGCACGTAAACGTAGCCCTCGTCAGAGCCGATTGCGTAGGCCGCAATCGCCATTGCCTCGATCAGCGAGTGGGGATCGCCCTCCAGTACGGAGCGATCCATGAACGCACAGGGTCGCCCTCGTCTGCGTTGCAGCATACGTACTTCTTGCCGGTTGAGCCCATGGCAAACTTCCATTTCATACCCGTGGGGAAGCCCGCGCCGCCTCTGCCGCGCAGACCCGAATCGAGCATGCACTGCACCACGTCCTCGCGGGACATGGAGGAGAGCACCTTGGCAAGCGCCTGGTAACCGTCACGTGCGACGTACTCCTCGATGTTTTCGGGGTCGATCACGCCACAGTTATGGAGTGCGACACGTCTTTGCTTTTTGTAGAAGGTCATCTCGGAAAGAGAGGACACCACGTGATGATCGCCCGAGAGCTCATGATACTCCAAGCGCTCCACAACGTTGCCGCCCACCAGGTGAGAGGATACGATTTCTGCAATATCCTCAGGTTTTACCATGCTGTAGAACGTGCCGTCGGGGTAAACGATCACAATCGGACCCAGCGCGCACAGACCGAAGCAGCCCGTGGTAACGAGCTTGATCTCGTCTGCAATGCCGGCAGCGGCGAGCTCGCGCTCAAACGCCTCGCGGAGTGCCGTACTGCCAGAAGAAGTACAACCCGTACCGCCGCAGATCAGAATATTCTTGCGGATCTTGCCGTTGGACGTAGCCGCGCCAACGCGCATTGCCACGTCTGCAACGTGCGCGTCACGCACGTCATTTAACGCCTGAAAGCTTGTAATCTTTTCCATTGCAATTCCCTCCTTACGCGCGGTACTTGGCAAGGATATCGGGGATATCCTTCTTGGTGAGGCGTCCGTATACCTCGCCGTTTACGGTGAGGACGGGGGCAAGGCCACACGCGCCGATGCAACGCGTCGCCTCCAACGAGTAGCGGCCATCGGGAGAGGTGCTGCCCGTGGTGACGTTCAACTCCTGCTCAATCGCCTCGATCAGCTCGCCTGCGCCCTTGACGTAGCAAGCAGTACCAAGGCAAACCGCGATGGCAACCTCGCCGTCGGGGTTGAGCTTAAACTGTGCGTAAAAAGAAATGATACCGTAGATCTCCTCCAAGGAAACGCCCGTTTCGCGTGCAATGATCTGTTGCACCTCGATAGGCAGGTATCCGTAAATATCCTGTGCTTCTTGCAGGATCGGCATCATCTTGCCCATCGTATCCTTGTACTTCTTATGACGGCAAGCAGCTTTTCTTCCTGCTCTTTTGTACCGTGAAATTCGACCGTAGTCAGCTTCTTTTTCATGGTCATTTACCTCCGCGTTTTTTTGCAAGGAATTCCTTGCGCGTGCCAAAAACGCGCGCGCGCGTTCTTACACAAATTATACTTCATTATAACATACATTTTACTGTTTGTCTATACTGTTTACACAACTTCTTGTGTACGATATACATAAAAATGCGTAAAGTTCTTGTCGCATTTGTAACAAACGAGGAAACAAGTACAAAAAACGGGAACGGCGACCACAAAAGTGGCGCTGTTCCCGTTCGATCATTTCTTTACTGATAAGTGCCTCGCAACAAAGTCAATCGTCCTTCTTTTCTTCTGACTTTACCTTGTCTTGTGCTTCTTGTTGCTTGTTCGTGACGGCATCCATCAGCGCGCCAACACCTACACCAACCGCAAGGCCTATGCACATAGAAACAGGGATATTGCCTATCGCCGCGCCAATCGCAACACCAACAGAAATGCCGATCCCCATATAGATCGGCAGATACGACACCTTACCCTCATCACTCTTTTGTTCCGTGTCCACTTTTCTATTCTTCTTCATGGCATTCTCTCCTATTTCCAAGAGCCCTTTGTTGCTCTCTGCTCGACAAATTGGAATTTGACAGTATCACAGCTGCTTGATTTCATTGGCAATCATAGCCACGGTTTTTTCGTTGGTATCAATTTTTATGGTATTGAGTGTTTGATATAGTGGTATTCTTGATACACTTCTTTCAATAACATCCGCTGTGCGAATCCCTCTTTCAATATCCATTGATAATCTGTCACG
>JAZNAM010000018.1:0-2948 GCA_045586515.1 Eubacteriales bacterium | reverse complement strand
ATCAAGCGCCGCACCGTCGCCAACGACGCGTGCGATGCCGCCCGCGTGACGGTGAACGGAAGACCTGCCAAGGCGTCCTACGACGTCAAGGTGGGGGATATCGTGGAGGTCGGCTTCGGCGGTCGCACGCTGAAGATCCGCGTCCTTGAAGTAAAGGAGATCGTCGGCAAGGCAGACGCCACCGCGCTCTACGAGGTCATCGAGTAATAAAACGTTCGGCTCTCGCATACCTTGTCTTAAAAAATGTAGGAGGCAAGATATGGCAGAGAAGGAATTGAGTGAGCATAAAAAGCATACGTTGCATACCGAAGCGCGCCGCGGCGCGCATATCGAAGGCGTGCGCGAGGTCGTGAGCTTTGATGAGCAGAACGTGGTACTGCAAACCGAGTGCGGCGAGCTGATCGTCGAGGGCGAGGGGCTACACGTATCTACGCTTGATATGGCGCGTGGCGTGGTCGCGCTGGACGGCAACGTTTCGGCGTTTCTGTACGCCGAGGATGCGCCACCTAAAAAGGGGCTTCGTAAGTTCCGCCGATAATGGAGATCTATCCGAAGCAACAACTGTTGCTGTTCACCCTATCTTTTGCGTGGGGGGCTATGGGGGTAGTGCTACTCTGGATGCTCACCGCGCTTCGCGTGAGTATAGGCGCTTACGTGCCGCCGCCAAGGTGGGCGGCGCTGTATGCACGCCCCTTGCCGCTGTTGCATCGTGCACCGCTTGGAAAACAACGGCGCGCAGGTCGTGTCTTTTGTACGGTAAGCGTAGCGCTTTGTGATATTGCATTTTGCGTCATACTCGCCACGGGCGAGATTCTGTTGCTCTATGAGTACAACGATGGCGCCATGCGTCTGTTTGCGCCTGTTTGCGCCCTTGTAGGGTTAGGGGTGGCGCATCGCCTGACGGCGCGCGTGCGCGACGTGGCAACGGCGTATCTCGGCTATGGCATGGCGGCACTCCGTGCGTATGTACTCGCACTTTGCAAGCTCCCGTGGTTGGGGGCGACGTGGGTGTGGAAGCAATTTGTACTGCGTCCCGCGCGTGCACTTGCGCGCCGCATGGCAGAAAGGCATCTGAAAAAAACAAGCGAGGCGCTTTGTCGCATGCAGTTAGGACAGGCGAAAAACGGCTTTGCGAAAGGTTAAAAAGGAAAGAGAACAACATGGCAGGAAAAAGAAAATTACCCGTGCTGGAGATCGTGATTCGCGCCCTCATCGTGGTGGTTGCTTGCACGTCCATTGTGCTGACCATCGGGCTGCTCATGGAGCTGAAAAACACCAAGCGCGAGATCAAAGAACTCGAACAGCAGATCGAGCAGATTACCGAAACGAATTAAATAAAAAAACACCCGTGCAGCGCACGGGTGTTTTTTTTATTCGCCGCCAGCGTCAAGCGCTGTCGGTTTTATTCGCCGCCGAAAGCGGATTTCATCCACCCTCGGTGGATTTCACCGCGTTCCCAACAGCGCGAGGCGCTGTGGGAATGCGATTTCGTGGATACGTAGTATCCCCCTTAGTGGTAGTATCCGCACACAACACCCATGGGTGCGGTGGCCTCGTTGCCGTAGGCACCGGGTGCAGGATTGAAGATGTTGATGTACGCACCTGTTGTAAAGTTGGTGTCGCTCGCGGCCTCGGGATAGCCGGTTACGATGAGCTGTCCGGTCTGGGGAATGCGAGTTGTAGGAAGGGTATACATATTCGTGCCGTCGGTGAATACGGTTACGCCGCCTGCCTGAAGGATGGGGGGAACCTGCGAGGGGTCTGCGCCGTTCCAAAGATTAGCCTCATACAAGTTTACGACCTCATCCTGCATATTGATGGAGCCGTGACCCTCATGGGTGAACTTACCCTTTCCGCCACGGTTGACGAAGATGAGGTTGGCGGAGTTGATGCCCGTCATGTCTTCGTTGCCGATGGAGGTCAGGTGCGCTTTCTTACCGTTGGCTTCTGCAAAGTTGGCAATCGGGATATCGAGTGCCAGCAGCTGCGTTGCCATCGGGGCAACGTTGTAAGCGTTGAACCAGGACTCTTGACCCGTGACGAAGGTGTAGATATTCGTTGCCGCATCGGCGGTGATATCCACCTCGCACACGTCGTTGTAGCCCTTGCCGTCATCGCCTGCGTAGTCCGCAATGATAACGGGGCCGCCGCACTTGGCGAGCAGGGAGTTCGTGATATTGATGGTGACGGGGTAGTGGGTAGAGCTGACGGCGTTCTCGTTATACCAACCCGAAAGGAAGTTGTGGTTCCAAACGTAAATGTGGTTCATCCAGCCGTTGTAGAGCTTGCAGTTGGCAATGTTCACGGTCTGGTTGTCGGAGTCGGGGTTGATCGCGATCAGGTACTTCTCAACGCGCACGTTGTCAAAGTCCAGCATGTGGCGGTTGGTCTTGAACGCGATGAGCGATCTCTTGTGCTTCTCGGTCGTTCTGTCGTCGATATCGTAGGCGTCGTCACCGCGCAAGCGCAGGTTCTCTACGCGGGTCTTGTACTGCGTGCCGCTGTAGTTGAAGCCCTCTGCGTCAACAATGCTCGACTGTACGGAGAAGCGGAACAGGTCGGAGGACGAGGAATCGTCGATGCCCGTGTTGTTACCGCCCTTGCCGCCCTCTGCAATGATCGGCAGATCGGAGGAGTAGAGCGAGTTGTAGTTGCCGTACATGGTGAAGGTCTTGTTATTGGCATCAAGCAGGTGGTAGTAGACCGAGAAGTGGTCAACGAACTGCTTGGAGGGGCCGAACTTGCTGTCGTTGAACTCGGAGAGGTACTTTGCGGGGATATCGTTCGGGGTCACGCGGATATCCGAATGGAAAACGACACCCTTGAGGTTGTTTCTGATCTGGTTGAGGTACTCTGCGCTCATACCGCGATTGGTCGTGAGGTATTCGGTAACGACCTTGTACTGATGCTCACGGTACTGACCGTACTCCCAAAGGTTATCCTCTTCC
>JAZNAM010000017.1:0-16992 GCA_045586515.1 Eubacteriales bacterium | reverse complement strand
GTATTCACCATCACAGGCCGTGGTACTGTTGCAACTGGTAGAGTAGAGCGTGGTACACTGCATCTGAACGAGGAAATTGAGATCGTTGGTATCCGTGAAAAGACCCAGAAGACAACTGTAACCGGTATCGAGATGTTCCGTAAGCTGCTTGACGAGGCTGAGGCTGGTGACAACATCGGCGCACTGCTTCGTGGCGTTGCTAAGGACGAGATCGAGCGCGGCCAGGTTCTTGCTAAGCCCGGCTCCGTTCACCCCCACACCAAGTTCGTTGGCACTGTGTACGTTCTGACTGAGAAGGAAGGCGGCCGTTCCAAGCCCTTCTTCGCAGGCTACCGTCCTCAGTTCTACTTCAGAACTACCGACGTTACCGGCACCATCGCTCTTCCTGAGGGCGTTGAGATGTGCCGTCCCGGCGACAACGTTGACATGACCGTTGAGCTGATCACCCCCATCGCTTGCGAGGAGGGTCTCCGCTTCGCTATCCGTGAGGGTGGCCGTACGGTTGGTTCTGGCGTCGTTGCTAAGATCATCGAGTAATTTTACCTGATTGATTAAACGTATAGAAAATATCCCCGTCGCTTTGGCGGCGGGGATATTTTCTTGGAAACAGAATAGAATTCTTCGGGGATGGTGAAATTCCATACCGGCGCGCATGCGTTGATCGGGTGATATTCCCGAACCGACGGTAAAGTCCGGATGAGAGAAGAACGCGTTACACCCCCGACAGAACAGTATCTGTCGGTTTTTTGTTTGTAGCCGTCTTCTTTTTTGAAAGGGGACAACATATGCAAAATCAAAATTCAATGAAACTGCGCCGCATGATCACGATTGCACTGTTTGCGGCGATGGCGTACATCGCCATGCTATTGCTTCATATCAAGGTGAGTTTTCTCACGCTTGACGTGAAGGATGCTGTTATCACGCTGTGCGGCCTGTATTTCGGGCCCCTGGCGGCATTTGTCGTATCGGTCATCGTACCGCTTCTTGAACTTGTCACGGTGAGCAGTACGGGCTTTTACGGCCTACTTATGAACATTATCGGCTCGGTTGCCTTTTCGGTCACCGCGTCGCTTATCTATAAATGGAAGAAGACCTTTTTGGGCGCTATTGTCGCACTGGTGGCTGCCGCTTCGGCTATGACGGGTGTGATGCTCCTTGCCAATTTGCTTATTACGCCGTATTATATGGGTGTGAGCGTTGCGGAGGTAGGCGCGCTTATCCCCACGCTTCTTTTGCCCTTTAACGCCGTCAAAGCGGTGTTGAATGCGGGTGTGGTGCTGTTGCTTTACAAACGCCTTTCGGGCGCACTGAGAAAAGCACGTGTTCTGCCCCTTGTACAACAGCAAGGAACGGAGAAAAACGCACGCCGATCCCTTTGGGTGATGCTTGTTGCGTGTGTGGTGATTGCAGCGTGCGTCTTGGTGATCTTTTTCGTGCTTGGGGGCAAAATCTCATTTGGTGTATAATGTCGGTAAGGCCGACAAATCCGCAAGACTTGTCGGGTTTGCCACTTGATTTTTGTCGTCATACGGTATATAATAGTATAAGAACGTAGCAACGCCGCGGCGTTGTGTGAAGGAGAATGAAAATGGAAGAAAAAAGAGTGCTTTTTACCTCGGAGTCTGTGACCGAGGGCCATCCCGATAAGATCAGTGATAAGATCTCCGACTCGATTCTGGACGAAATGCTTCGCCAGGATCCCATGTCGCGCGTTGCTTGCGAAACCTTCTGCACCACAGGTCTTGTTGCCGTGATGGGTGAGGTTACCACCAAGGCGTACGTGGATATCCAGACTGTTGTGAGAGAAGCTGTGCGCGAGATCGGCTACGACCGCGCAAAGTACGGCTTTGACTGCGACAGCTGCGCCGTGATCAGCTCGATCCACGAGCAGTCGCCCGACATTGCCATGGGCGTTGATCAGGCACTCGAGGCAAAAGAGGGGACGATGGCAGACGCGCTCGACACGGGTGCAGGCGACCAGGGCATGATGTTTGGCTTTGCTTGCGACGAAACCCCTGAGCTGATGCCCCTGCCCATTTCTCTTTCGCATAAGCTTGCCAAGCGTCTTACCGACGTGCGCAAGGATGGCACGCTTTCCTACCTGCGCCCCGATGGCAAAACGCAGGTGACCGTGGAGTACGTGAACGACAAGCCCGTTCGCGTGGATACCGTTGTCATTTCTACGCAGCATGCCCCTGAGGCAGAACTTACCACCATCCGCGCCGATATGATCGAGAAGGTGATCACGCCCGTGATCCCTGCGCATCTTATGGATGAGGAAACCAAGATCTTTGTCAACCCCACGGGGCGCTTTGTTGTGGGTGGTCCTGCGGGTGATACGGGTCTTACGGGTAGAAAGATCATTGTCGATACCTACGGCGGCTACTCTCGCCACGGCGGCGGTGCCTTCTCGGGTAAGGATCCGACCAAGGTGGATCGCTCTGCTTGCTACGCCGCACGTTATATCGCGAAAAATGTCGTTGCCGCAGGCCTTGCCGCTAAGTGCGAGATGCAGGTGGCGTACGCCATTGGCGTGGCACATCCCGTTTCCGTTCTGGTGGACACCTTTGGAACGGGCAAGGTAGCGGACGGCAAGATCGCCGAGGCAGTGAAGCGTCACTTTGACTTGCGCCCTGCCGCCATCATTGAGCGTTTTGGTCTGCGTCGCCCGATCTACGCCCAACTTGCCGCATACGGTCATATGGGTAGAGAGGATCTTGATATTCCGTGGGAGAAGCGCGACATGGCGCCCCTGCTTGCCGCAGAGTTGCTTTAATATATCAAACGAAGGGGAGCGTCGCCAAGGCGCTCCCTTGATTTAGTCAGGAAGGAGGGGAATACCATGCCGGATGAAAGAAAAGAAGGCGAGGAGCTGGAGCGACTTGTCGGCAGCGTAGAGGGAATCATCTACGCCAACGAGGAAAACGGTTACGCCATTTTTGATTTTGGCACCGAGCAAAACGAGCTCGTGACGGCAGTCGGTACGCTCCCTTATCTTGTGGAGGGGGACGAGCTCACCTTGCTTGGCAAGTGGGTGCATAACACCAAATACGGCAGACAGTTCCGCGTGGAGCAGTTTGAAAAGCGACTGCCCTCGGACTCTGCCGCCATCTTGCGCTATCTTTCTTCGGGTGCCGTCAAGGGCGTTGGTCCCAAAAAGGCCAAGCGTATTGTGGATCTGTTTGGGGAGGATACCTTCGACGTGATCGAAAACCACCCCGATTGGCTCACGCAGGTGCAAGGTATCTCGCGCCGCGCGGCAACGGAGATTTCAGAGGAATTCCAACGTGCTGCCGGTGTGCGTCACGTGATGATGTTCTTCCGCGATTTCTTTGGTGCGACGCTCTCACTTCGCATTTATAAGGAGTGGGGCAGGGGGGCAGTGGAGAAGGCGAAACAAAACCCCTATCTGCTCTGTGAGCAGATCGAGGGCATCGGCTTTGAAAAGGCAGACGCGCTGGCAACGCAGATCGGCTATGATCGCGAGGGCGAGGCGCGCATTATGAGTGGTATTTTGTACTTGCTTTCCTACAATGCGGCAACCAACGGCCACACGTGTTTGCCGGAGGACAAGCTGTGTGAAGCGGCGGTATCCTTACTGGACGTTTCTAAGGATGTCGTGCTTGCCGCTATTTCCTCACTTTTGCGCGAGCGTAAACTCTTCCGCGTGCGTCACGTGACGAAAAGCGGCACGACCTCCTACTATTTTGATCGCCTGTATTATGAGTGCGAGCGCACCATTGCCGATCGCTTGGTGGCACTGGATTATGCGTGCGTCAAACTTGATTTTTCGGATATCGAGCAGTTCATTTTGCGCGAAGAGCGCCGTGGTGGTATTGCATATGCGCACTTGCAGCGAGAAGCAATCGCGGGCGCGCTTGAAAACGGCGTGATGCTGCTCACGGGTGGCCCCGGTACGGGTAAGACCACCGTGGTGCGCGCGTTGATGCGTATTTTTGACAGCATGGGCTTGCGAGTGGCACTTGCCGCGCCTACGGGGCGCCCCGCCAAGCGCATGTCCGAGGCAACGCAGGAGGAGGCGAAGACCGTACATCGCCTGCTTGAAATGAATTACAGCGATGGTGCACGCGCGCAGTTCGCGCGCAATGAGCGCAACCAACTTGACGAGGACGTGATCATCGTGGACGAGGTGTCCATGATGGATGAGCCGCTGATGGCGGCGCTTTTGCGTGCGATCAAGCCGGGGGCACGTTTGGTGCTGATCGGGGATGCGGATCAGCTCCCATCCGTTGGCGCGGGCAACGTGTTGCATGATATTCTGGATGCGGGGCGTTTCTTCACGGTGGCGCTCACCGAGGTGTTCCGTCAGGCCGAGAGCAGTTTGATCGTGACGAATGCCCATGCCGTTAATCGCGGCGAAATGCCGCGTCTGGACGCCAAGGACAAGGATTTTTTCTTTTTATCAAGGAGTGGCGACAAAGAGATCGCGGCGACGGTGGCAGATCTTTGTCACACACGTTTGCCGCGCACCTACGGCGCGGATATTGCCACACAGATTCAGGTGATCTGCCCGTCGCGCAAGGGCGAGGCGGGCACGGAAAATCTCAATCGCGTGTTGCAAAGCGTTCTCAATCCGCCAAGGGCGGGGAAGCGCGAGCACCGCGTGCGTGACAGTATCTTGCGCGAGGGGGACCGCGTGATGCAGATCCGCAACAATTACGATATTCTATGGGAGCGCGGCGGCGAAACAGGGTGTGGTGTGTTTAACGGCGACGTCGGTGTGATCGAGCGGATCAACGAGTCCGACCAGAGCGTGTCGGTACTATTTGAGGATCGCCTTGTGACGTATGATTTCACGGGGCTCGACGAGTTGGAGCTTGCCTATGCCGTGACCGTGCATAAGAGTCAGGGCAGCGAGTATCCCGTCGTGATCCTACCGTTGTATGCCGCGCCGCCTATGCTGCTGACGCGCAACCTGTTCTATACCGCCATCACGCGTGCACAGCGCATGGTCGTTTTAGTGGGCAGATCGGATATTGCCGCGCGCATGGTGGAAAATAATCGTGAGTCGATGCGATATACGGGACTTGCGGCAAGACTTGCGGTTGAGGGCAGAAAATGAGGAGTATTGTCGGGCAACTACTGTTCGTGCCGCGTTGTGCGGTATGTCGCCGTCGTTTTTCCGTTTCATTTGACGGTGTACAGCCTTCGTTGCTTTGTGAGGAATGTGAGCGTTCGTTTCAACGCGCCATGCGTAGCACCTGCGCGCGTTGCGGCGCTCCTTTCTTTTCCTGTATCTGCGCGCCCTCGCCGATGCGGCGCGTAGGGTTTGCGGCTTTTGTGAAGCTTGCACCTTACAGCGAGGAGGGCGAGGATCGCGTGATGCGTCGTATCCTGCTTGACAGCAAGAAGCGGCCGCTTGATCGCGCCATGGAGCGTCTTGCGGACGAGCTACGGCTCGGTATTGGCGAAGCGTTGATTGGGGCAGGGTATAGCGAGCATAACGCCCTACTTGTGCCATTGCCGCGCGCTGTAAAAAACGAGCGGCGTTATGGAACGGATCAGGCAAAGGCACTTGCCACCGCACTTTCCCGTGCGACGGGGATCCCTTATGGGGAGCTTGTGCATCGCGCCCGTGTCGCGCCTCCTCAGAAAATGCTGAACGCCCCTTCGCGCGCGAATAATCTAACCAACGTATTCCGCGCCGATGCGGTGCCGCCGGGCACGTGCGTGTTGCTCGTTGACGACGTAGTAACCACAGGGGCTACGATGGAGGCGGCAGGGCGCGCTCTCAAACGAGCAGGGGCGAAGGTGCTGATTGCCGTGGCACCGGCTTATACGAAAAAGAAGAGAAATCGTGCATAATTTTTCTTTTGCCATTGCATTTTTTGGTGTCTTGTAGTATAATATTGTTATCTATGGAAGGTTTTTCCAAATTCTGCGGAAAGGAGAGCGCGTATGCTGCGAAAAGGTATAGGCATTGACGTTGGTGCAACGCAGATATCCATCTCCTCGGCACAGGGTAGTCTTCTTTTGCGCGATCTCAACGTTGCCGCCATCGAGGTGGAAACGGGCAAGGTCATCGAGGCAGGGGCGGCTGCTGTGCGCTATCTGAAAGAATTTGGTGATCGCGTGGAGTTGTGCTGGCCCGCGTGGGAGAAGGTCGTGCGACATGCCGACGTGCTCTCGGAAATCTTCCGCATTTTTTTGCGCCGTGCACTGGGGCGTGCATTCTTTAAACCCGAGGCAATGGTGTCGATCCCTTGTGATCTTACTGAAGCACAGACAAACGCGGTAGAAGATGCACTGCTTGGCGCAGGTGCACATCGCGTGCATTTTTTGGAGGCGCCGCTTTGCGCCGCGCTTGGCGTAGGATTTGATTTCTCCGCACCGTCCGGACAAATGATCATTCACATGGGGGCATCACGCACCGAGGTGGCAATCGTGTTCCTTGGTGATATGGTTGCCTACCGTACCGACACCGTTGGTGGAAACGCCTTTGACGAGGCGATTATCGCATATATGAAAAACGTGCATCACTTGCACATCGGCAAGCGTACCGCCGAGCAGATCAAGATTCGCATTGGAAACGTGTCTAACCACGAGACCCCTAAAAAGATCGACGTAAAGGGCAGATGTCTTGACACGGGTGAACAACGCGTGGTGACGCTTTCCTCGCGTGATATGTTGGGCGTTTTGCAGGAGCCGATCATGGCAATCTTCGACCTGATCCACGGGGTGATCACCAAGGCGGGTGATGAAATGCGCGCGGACGTCGCACAGTATGGCATCGTGCTTACGGGCGGTGGCGTGCTGGGGGGATTTGATCAATTCCTCTACGATGCACTGGGATTGCAAGCAAGAATTGCCCCCAACGCGGAAACGGCAGCTGTTGAGGGTGCCGCCAAAGCGCTTTCTAAAATCTAAACAATAGGAAAAGCCGCCGCGAGGCGGCTTTTTTAGGAGTAAGTATGGAATACGTTATCAAGGGCTATGATAGTCTTGCGTTACGCTATTTTGAGGAGATCGCTGCGATTCCGCGCGTGTCGTATTACGAGCGTGAAATCACCGATTATATCGAAGCGTTTGCACGCATACACGGATTGGAGTACTACCGTGATGAAGCGAACAATATACTCATCACCAAAAAAGGGACGGTGGGACGTGAAAGCGAAGAGGTGTTGATGCTTCAAGCCCACACCGATATGGTGGGCGAAAAGAATGCAGATAGTACGCACGACCTGCTTCGTGACGGTATTCATCTTGTGCAGGAGGGAAACATTCTCCATGCCGACGGCACGACCTTGGGTGCGGACGACGGCTTTGGCGTAGCGTTGATGCTTGCCGTGCTTGCCGCCGGCGAGGATCATCCTCCGCTTGAATGTTTGTTCACCGCGACAGAGGAAACCGGCCTTGTGGGTGCTATGCAGTTTGATTATAGCCGCGTGCGTGCCAAGAATTTAGTCAATCTTGATTCCGCAGAGGAGCAGGATATTATCATTGGATGCTGTGGCGGTCATCGCAACAATCTCCAACTGCCCGTGTGCGCGGAGTCTTGTGATGGTATGGGCATTGCCATTTCCGTATCGGGGCTGTGCGGCGGTCATTCGGGTGAGGATATCCATCGTGGGCGCGCAAACGCCATCGCCCTTTTGCAACGCCTCATCGCGCGCGTTGCGCGCGAGATGCCCGTCCGTATCGCCACCATATGCGGCGGCAGTAGAGAAAACGTCATTCCGCGTGAGAGCTACGCGCTGATTTGTGTTACTGACACTGCACGCGCGATGGCGCTGTTACAGGAAGAATGTGAACAATGTCGTGCGGCTTGCAAAGCCGAGGAGGATGCCGGGCTTTGTTTTGTGCTTTCACTTGCTCCCTTTGACACGTTGCTTGCCGAGGAGGACACGGCGCGTATTCTGCACTTGCTTCGTATCCCGCACGGCGTGCTTGCCTTCCGTGAAGGGGGAGAAATGCCGCATTTGTCGCGCAATCTTGCCAGTGTGCGAGTCGCGAGCGGCAAGGTAACAGTGGCACTTTCTACCCGTTGCTCGCAAACGGCGGCGCTTACTCAAAGTGATGCGGATATTATGGAGTTTGGCGCACGCGTGGGGGCGGAATTTGTGCCCATCAACTCCTATTGCGGTTGGGAGAGCGATGAAGGCATTGACATTGTGCACAAATGGCGCGACGCCTATCGCAGTGTGACAGGGGCATCAATGCGCGTCACCGTTATTCACGCCGGACTGGAGTGTGGTGTGATTTGCGGAAACGTGCCTGGTATGGAAGCGATCGCCATCGGTTGTAATATTCACAACCTACACTCGCCCGATGAGTGTATGGAACTGGATTCCTTCGTGCGCGTGGAAGAAACGCTTCGCGCATTTCTTGCAAAATAAAAGGGCGCGCCGCCAAGCGGCACGCCCTCTTTTCTACAACACTATACTCTAATCATATCACAAAAAAGTGTGCTTGTAAACCCCTTTTTGGTGAAAAGTTATAATTTCTGCTATTTGAATAATTTTTTGTTGTTTATTTGTTACAATTTGCATATTGCAATGGCGCAAAAAACATGATATAATGAAGACACAGAAAAGGAGGTACGGTCCAATGTACAGCTTCTAAAAAGCGCCAAAGTCAAGAAAGAGGTACAGTCCAATGCACAATTCCTGACAAGAAAGACGCCATCCACCAGAGAAGTAGAGGTACGGTCCAATGTACTAAAACCACTGTAAGCCGAGCCAAAATGGACGAAATCGGACAAATGGGTTGGAAGAAAAAAATGAGATCTCAAAAACACGGCGGTGTTACGCTTTATATAGATGAATGAGATCCGATACGTCCACGAAACACCCGGCACCCCCAAGCACCTTTTGCGACAGACGAACAACGCAAACCAAGGTTATTCTCCCTTGAGAATTTTATGAAAAGCGTTTGACGGCGGGAAGATGAGCGACAAAAGGGAGTAAAAAGAAAGTGAGGATCACAAAAGATGTTAGATATCAAGAGTGAACAGAAATGACCCTTGATTGTGTGGTGAAAACAGCAACACAATCAAGGGTCATTTCTTTTTTTAAACGGCATTTTTTGCCGTGGCTTCCTCATTACCCTTGGCGGCATTTGCGCCAAGGCCTTTTTTTATGCCTCGGCAAGTGCTTCAGAGAGCGCGCGTGCCAGCTGGTCGGGGCAGGAGGTGGATTTGAACCCGCAGCGAATGCCGGAAAGGCGCTGGATCGCATCCTTGGCGTTCATACCGATCACGAGGGCGGCAACGCCTTGCGTGTTGCCCGAGCAACCGCCTGTAAATTTGACGGCGCGAATGATCTCGTCCTCCAACTCAATATCAATGGAGCGGGCGCAAACGCCCTTGGTGTTATAATGGATCGTTTTCATGAGTGAGGTCCTTTCTTTTTTATCCCGAAGAGAGGTGTGTGCTTGTGCCCGTGATCTGGGCGCGGGGGTACCTTGCGGCAAGGTAGGCGGAAAACAGCGCAACGTCACCGTCGTCTACCACAAAGGTGGCGATCAGCAACGCGCCGTCCTTTGCGTAGGGTACGCTACGCGAGGTGATGCGTCGTAATGGCATGCCACAGCAGAGTGCGGCGTTTGTGAGATCGGTGATGGTGTAGGCGTCCTCGGATAGGATGCTGACAGTCAGCAATTTTTCCCCCTTGCCGTCCTTGGCGCGGTAGCGCTTGGCGAGAAGAGCCATGGTGACGCTTCTGTTTTCGTCCCGATAGGGAATCTCGCAGGTGTGCGTGATCGAAAATTCCATGCGGTCGATCTCATCAAGCACACGGGAAAGTTCGCCCTCTGCACTGTCCTCAATGGGGAGTAGCGCAAAGTCAGCGCGGTCGCTTGCCAGTTCCTCGCACACGGCGGCGAAGGAGGCGGCGCCCATGGGGATGGCGTGTGGCAAAACGGGAGAGAGTGCGTGGAGCGCCTCTCTTGCAAAATAACTGTCGGGAAAAACCACGCGTGCCGCAGGCGGCGGTGGTGGAAGAGGTGTTTCCTTTTCGCAAAGGGGAAAGGGAGCAACCGAGAGGTAGCCGCGGCAAAAGGCAATCTGCTCCTCCACCCCCATCGCGTGCGAGAGGGGCGCTCCGTTCGCGACGAGAGGGGAGTGTGGTAGAACGGGCGAGGGCAGCGTGAGCACTGACGGGTCGGTGAGCTCGTCCTCTTGCCAAGCCGCCGCGCAGTGCGCGCCAAGGCGTTGTGCTTGTAAGAGGCGCAGTTCGCGGTTCTCGCCCGCCGATTTTTGCCAGAGAGCAAGATTTTTGGCGGCAATTTCAAGCATACGGTTCGTATTTTCGTTCATGTTTTTGCACAACGCCGATCTCGGTCAATTTAGGGAATCGGCGGAGGAATCGGTATCATCCGCAAGCTTGTGGGGAGGGGCAATTTGATCAATGAGGGGAATGTGCTCGCGGTGCGGTTCGTTTTCAGCCTCTGCAATCTCGCGCAGATCCTCTTCCGAGAGTGGGAAGGTGTGGGTTGCGTTGAAGATGGCGGAAACCTGCGCATACGCATTCATAAAGCGGGCGAGTGCAATGAAGGGGCCCACAATTGTCAGCAAGCCAAAGGTTGACCAGCCAAGATAGAATTTTTTGGTGACGACGCATTGTTCGCCGTTTGCCTCGCAGTAATCAGTCCAGCGCGAAATGACCTTGCAGTGCCATACCAGGGGGAAGATGCCGAGCGTGCCAATGGAAAGCAACAGGAAGGGGAATACGCCCCATGTACGCTTTTGATCCTTGCGGCAGGCAATGTTGGTGGTTTGCGAGATCACCGATACTATATACAAAGGGTAGATACCGAGTGTGACGATCGAGAGGAAGAAGGTGCGCCAGAAGCAACGATCCGTGCGCATACCGTTTTGCACGATATCGTCGTAGATGCCGCGCTTTCTGTCTTCCGCAATGGGGTGAATCGAGAAGATGCGGCGCCAAAGTCTACCAATGGAAAGCAGTGCACGGCGGATGCCACGCCCGATGGAGTGGAAGGGAGAGGGCGTGTAGTCCACACCCGCGCGCTCCGTTTCCACGTTTCGCACCCAAGAGGCAAAGCGGTGGGCAAGCGTTTCATGCTCGTCGCTGAAATCTTCTGGTTTGAGGAATGCGTCAGCAGGGAAATAGGCATACAGATCCGTATTCGCACCCTTGGCCTGCAAACGGTTCTTTACAAAATCGTCAAGTAGCGTCATGATCAGGGCGAACAACGGCACGCCAATCACCATGCCGACGATGCCAAACAAGTCACCCATGACCGCCACGGCGATGATAACGCCAAGCGAGGAGAGGCCTGTTTTGTTGCCGAGAATGGCAGGGGCGATGATGTTGCCGTCGATCTGCTGAACGAGCAGGATAAGCGCAAGGAACAAGATTGCCTTGGGCGGGTCCGCGATCAGAATGATAAACGCAGAGGGGATGGCGCCGAGGAAGGGGCCAAAGAAAGGAATGATGTCCGTCACGCCGACGATAACGGCGATCAGCATGGGGTAAGGAATGCCGAACAGGTAAAACAGCAGCATGCACACCAGCATGACTATAGTGGAATCTGCAAGCTTGCCGACCATATAGCCACCGAATTTGTGGTTTGCCACGGCGCAGTAGTGTAGGATCTTTTGCTCGGTGGTGTCAGAGAACAATGCGTGCAATGCGCGGCGTGAGCCGGCGGCAAGGCGCTCCTTGGAAAAGAGCACGTAAATAGAGATGAAAATGCCCACCACGAGATTTTTGACTGCGGTGAGGGCGGAGCCCATCATGCCTGCCGCGTCGTATTTTTCGAGCAGATTGGTGAGTTGGGCGATGATACTTTCCGTGTCGGAAACGTTTGCGAGAATGTTGTTGCGCAGGTCAAACAAATGAAGGGTTTCGGCATTGATACCTGTGATCGAAAGGTCGTCCAAAAACGAGGCGGCGGAGTCAAACAAGCGCGTGATATATTCGGTTCGGTGCGCGAGCAAATCGCGGCAGCTTTCCAGTGCAGAGGGGATGATAAGCCACATAATGCCCACGATAATGGCAATGAAAAGCACGTAGGAAAGGAGCATGGAGAGCGCGCGTTTGCGCTTGCGGTGCGTATCCTTTTTGAACAGCTTGCACTCAAAAAAGCGCACGAAGAAGTTGAGCAGGTAGGCAAGCACCAGGCCGACTGCCACGGGGGCAAGCACGGCGGATAGGGATTGGAGCGGCGCGCGAATCGCGCGCAGATTTGTGAGTGTCAGTACGACAAAAATACCGATCAGCGCCAGTGCGATGATGAAGCGCAGACTCGGTTTTTTGCGTTTTGGCGCGGGAGCTTGCTCCCTGCGGTCGTCTAACTGTGCCATGGTGACCTCCGTTTGAACAGGACTTTATAATATACCACTTTATATTATATCATTTTTTGCGTTTTCGTCAAGCACTGCGCCGAATGCATTACAAAAATATCACAAAAACATTGCAAACGCCGCGCACATCGGGTATAATGAAAGCACAGTATTATACAGGACAAAAAAAGGGGGGAGAGGCGTGACGCATACCGAACGTGCCTATGCCAAGATCAATCTATCGCTTGACGTGACGGCGAAGCGAGCGGACGGCTATCACGAACTGCTCTCCGTGATGCAAACGGTGTCGCTTTGCGATACGCTGACTTTTACGCGAAGCGAGGGGGGCTTCACCCTCACGACCGATTGTGAGATGGAAACGGGGGAGAGCAACCTCGTAACCGCTGCCGCGCGTGCCTATTTTGCGGCGAGCGGTGCGCCGTTTGGCGTTTCCGTGTATCTTGAAAAGCGCATCCCGATGAAAGCCGGCCTTGGTGGCGGCTCTGCGGACGCGGCGGCAACCTTGCGCGCGCTGAACGCGCTGGACGGCAATCGTTTTACGATTCTCGAACTGTGTCGCATCGGCGCGAGCGTGGGCGCTGACGTGCCGTTCTGCGTGGTAGGCGGCACGCGCGTGTGTCGCGGCATTGGAGAACGGTTAGATGCGCCCGATGGCAACGTGCGCGCGCACGTGGTGGTTGCGATGCGCGGGGAGGGCGTGTCCACACCGTTGGCATTCGCGGCGCTTGACGCGCGTTATGGCGATTTTGGCGAGGTTCGCGACGACGCCCTGGCGCGACTTGCGCGCATTTGCACGGCTATCCGCAAAGGGACGCTCACAGACCTTGCACCCCTGCTGTATAACCGCTTTGAGGACGTTGTGAGCGCCATGCGCCCCGACGTGGCGGTGCTCATTGAGACACTTACCGAGAGGGGGGCGCATCACGCACAGATGAGTGGCTCCGGTCCTGCTGTGTTTGGGCTGTTTGAAAACGAGCGCGACGCGCAGGCGGCGCAGGCGGCGCTTTCGTCGCTTGGTGCCACGGCGTTTGCGTGCGAATGTATGTAAAAAAAGGGGCACTTGCCCCTTTTTTGTTTAGCTGAAAACAGTTTCAATACGCCGCTCACACAGCGGGGGAGAGTATACCCAATGCGAGAGGTGTGCAACGGTTTGTGTGTCTACGAAGTAGCGCGGTTCGTGTGGCACCTCGGGGGCGGCATAGGCGTCGATAATGACGAGCTTCACCTTCATACGTTCGGGTAGGATGCTTTTTACGTACACCGCGGCAAGATCGCCCACACGTGCTTCGACGGGCGTGTTTGAGCTGCCGCGCAGTTCCGCCAGTCCGGCAAGATTGGGGGCAAGCTCCACGAAGATACCGTAGGGCTCGATACTGCGCACTCGCCCTGTTACCGTTTCCCCTATGCGAAACGCCGCAGCGTTTTCCTCCCACGTGCCAAGCAGTTCTTTGAGCGTGACGAATACGCGTTTGGTATCCTGGTCGATGGTTTTGATTGCCACCCACAGATACATGCCGGTTGATAACCGTTCACGTGGATGCGTAATCCGCGATACCGAGATGCAGTCAATGCAAAGCAGGGAACACACGCCGCACCCAATATCCACAAATGCGCCGTAGGGCTCAAGATGCGTCACGCGCGCCCGTATGAGATCTCCCTCTCGCGCTGACGCAAAGAAAGTCTTGACGCATTGCGCTTGCGCGGCACGCCGCGATAACATTGCCACGCGTTCGCCCGCGATGGTTCGAAACCCCGTCACAAGGAAGCACACAGGCTTTCCCACGCGCGTGAGAATGGCAATATCCTTGATGGCCTCGCCTTCGCGACACCAGAGCGCTTCCTCGCGCGGTATGTAGCCACGCATACAGCCAAGGTCCACGTGAAGCGTGAGATCGCTGTCACAAAGAGTGGCGGGGGCTTCGAGTATCACGCCGTCCGCCATCGCGCGCTCAAGCGACGCGGGTGTGGCAAGTGCTTCACGATTGGCGCGCGTATCAAAAAGCAGTCCTTCGGGTAAATAGTGGTTTGCACACATGTTTTTTACCTCCGTTTTTGTTTTGCTTCATTCTATGCCGCAGGACGCCAAAATAGCACGAAAAAAATTTATGAATGGCAAGCGAGAAAAAACGAGCAAAATGGGTGAAAAACGAAGAAAACGAGAGCTTTGATATTGCTAAATTAAAACGAGCGAAAAAAATTCAAAAAAAGTATTGACACAGGCTTTTTCCTATGGTATAATGGGCAAGTCCGAAAAAGAAAACGATATGATATGGAGGAAATTTCAATGTCTACTTTTATGGCAAAAGCAGAGACCATTGAGCGTAAGTGGTACATCATCGACGCCGCTAACAAGCCCCTTGGCCGCACTGCTGTAAAGGCCGCAGAGATTCTTCGCGGCAAGCACCGCCCCGAGTTCACCCCTCACGTGGACTGCGGCGAGTTCGTTATTATCATCAACGCTGACAAGGCTGTTCTCACCGGCAACAAGCTTGAGGACAAGTACTATCACCACCATTCCGGCTACATCGGTGGCCTCAAGTCCATCCAGTACAAGAAGCTGATGGCTACTCGCCCCGAAATGGCTATGGAGCTTGCTGTGAAGGGCATGCTTCCCCACAACCACCTCGGCGCAAAGGCTTTCACTCGTCTGAAGGTCTACGCAGGTGCAGAGCACAAGCACGCTGCACAGCAGCCTGTGGAACTGTAATCGGAAAGGAAGGTAAAGAGAATGTATACTAGTGCAAAGCCTTATTTCTACGGCACCGGCAGACGTAAGAAGTCCGTTGCTCGTGTTCGCATCGTTCCCGGCACCGGTGTTATCACCATCAATGGCCGTGATATCGACGATTACTTTGGTCTTGAAACGCTGAAGCTCATCGTCAACCAACCCTTTGGCGTTACCGACACCAATGGCAAGTTCGACGTGATCGTTACCGTTGTTGGCGGCGGCATCTCCGGTCAGGCAGGTGCAATCCGTCACGGTCTTGCTCGCGCTCTGCTTCAGGCAGACCCCAACTACCGTGCAGCCCTCAAGGCAGCTGGTTTCCTTCGCCGCGATCCTCGTATGAAGGAGAGAAAGAAGTACGGTTTGAAGGGTGCTCGTCGCGCTCCCCAGTTCTCCAAGAGATAATCACCCTTTTGGGATTATTTCGATATACAAAAAGCTCTGCATCGGCAGAGCTTTTTGTTTTTGCAGGGCGGCTTTATTTGCAAAGAATTGAGCCGTCCTGTTTACATTTTAGATGCTTTATGGTATAATTACTTTGGGTAGTTATCTCATCGATAAACTTGAATTTTACGGCAATTTACATAGTCTAAAGCGAAAAGCAACCATCGGTTGACACATTGAAAGCTCTCGGTTGGTGGTATGTAAGTAAGATTTATGCTACAATATAGTTACGATAAAGCACGATGCTTTACGAAATTGTCAAACGAGGTGTTTTATGAGTTTAGCTGACAAAATTATAAGGTTGCGAAAAAAGAATGGCTGGTCGCAAGAAGAACTTGCCGACAAGATGAACGTATCACGACAAGCTGTTTCAAAGTGGGAAAGTGCACAAAGCATTCCCGACTTGGAAAAGATATTACAGCTTGGTACGTTGTTCGGCGTTACAACAGATTATCTATTAAAAGATGATATCGAGGACGAAGAATTTACGAATGAATCGTCTGATGCAGCCGTCAAGAAAATCAACATAGAAGAAGCAAACATATACATTGAGCAAAGAAAGAAAGCATCTTGGCGTATCGCACTTGCTACGTTCTTGTGTATCCTATCTCCCATAACTCTCATTGTTTTGAGCATATTATCAGAACAACCTAATGCTGTTCTAACGGAAACGACAGCAAGCGTAATCGGCTTAACCGTTCTTTTCGCCTTGGTTTTGTGTGCCGTTCCGATTTTTATCTATTGCGGATTTAAAAATCAGCCGTATGAATTTCTTGATAAGAATATCCCATTTGAACTTGAATACGGCGTGAAAGGGTTAGTAAACGAAAAGAAAAAGGCTTTTAGACCTACCTATATTGCTTATAACATAATTGCAACGTGCGTATGTATTTTTTCTGTGATTCCGCTAATCTTATTATCTTTTACAGAAAATGAGCTGCTTGTTGCGACGGCACTTGCTTTACTTATGGTTATCGCAGGTATAGGGGCAGGTATGTTCATTGTCGCAGGAACTCAAGACGCAAGTATGCAGAAGCTCCTCAAGGAAGGAGAATTCACCGAGAAAGAGAAAAAGAGAACGAGCGTAAAAGAGGTTGTTGGATTTTGTTATTGGGGTGCTTTAACGGCAATATTTCTTGCCGTTAGCTTTCTGACGAACGGTTGGCATTTGTCATGGATTATATTTGCTGTAGGAGGTATATTGTTCCCGATCGTGATGTGTATTTGTAATTACTTTGCCGATACACAGAAGAAAGAATAAATGGTAATCAAATTCCAATTTATCGAGCTGAATAGGCGTTAAGCGTTGGTGTGATTTTGGTGCAAATTTGGTGCAACACTTTATAGGGCGATACTCACGATATTCACGATATCAAACAGTGTTCTTAAAACTCGAAGAGATAATCTGTGCGGCATATCGTGCGGTGCGAACAACACTTGCCGCACGCCGAGAATTGCAAAGCAATTCTCCAAAGTTCAGATATATGCGGTGCGAACAACACTTGCCGCACGCCGAGAATTGCAAAGCAATTCT
>JAZNAM010000016.1:0-28686 GCA_045586515.1 Eubacteriales bacterium | reverse complement strand
ACAGGAGGCCGAGATGTTTTACAATAAAGTGGAGATCTGCGGCGTAAATACCGCGAATTTGAAGGTGCTCACCGACGAGGAAAAGCGCGCGCTGCTTGAAAAAAGTCAGGCAGGGGACGAGGCGGCGCGCGAGGAGCTGATCTACGGCAATCTGCGCCTTGTGCTCAGCATCATTCAGCGCTTTTCGGGGCGTCGCGAGAACGCGGACGATCTTTTCCAGGTGGGGTGTATCGGTCTTGTCAAGGCAGTGGATAACTTTAATCTCGCCCTTGACGTGAAGTTTTCAACCTACGCCGTGCCGATGATCATCGGCGAGATTCGTCGATACTTGCGTGACAACAATTCCATTCGTATCAGCCGTTCGGTGCGTGACCTTGCGTATCGTGCCTTGCAAGCGCGCGAGGAACTCACAAGAGAGCGCGAGTATGAGCCCGGCGTGGAGGACATTGCAAGGCACCTCGGGGAGGAAAAGGAAGCGGTGGCGCGCGCGATGGAAGCGATTGTGGAGCCCATTTCGCTCTACGAGCCCGTTTATAGCGAGAACGGCGACTCTATTTACGTGATGGATCAGCTTTGTGACACTTCCGCCGAGGACGAGCATTGGATCGACAACATTGCCTTGCGAGACGCGATGGCGCGTCTTGGCGAGCGCGAGCGTATGATCATTGAGATGCGCTTTTACCGCAACCACACGCAAATGGAGATCGCCAAAAGCATCGGCATTTCGCAAGCGCAAGTGTCGCGCCTTGAAAAAAGCGCCCTTGCCCACATTCGCGATCAGATATAAAAAAGCCCCCAAACGGGGGCTTTTTTATTCCTCGTTTTCCTCGGTCACGGCGCGCTGTGCCGCGATGGTGGCAAGTGTGTCGCCCAGTTGAACAAGGATGCTTGCAAGCAGTGCGAGCTCGGTTGGTGTTTGCTTTGCCGCAATCGCGTTGGCAAGTGCCGTGATGGCAGAGGTGAGCTCAAGCGGCGTCAATCAACGTGCACCGCGTCCTGTTTGGTTTTGTGTACTGTGCCGCGCGGATGCTTGGGTGGCGCATACAGCGAGTAGAGTTTGAGTGGCGTTTTTCCCACGTTCACGATATTGTGCCACGTGCCGCGTGGGATGATGATGGCGTAATGGCCGTCCACGTATCCTTGCTCGCGTAGCGCGTTTTTGCGATTGCCAAGCCACACGGAGGCCTCGCCACTCTCCACGCGGATGAATTGATCCACGTTGTCGTGCATTTCCACGCCGATATCACCGCCCACGGGGATGCTCATGAGGGTGAGTTGCATGCCCTCTCCCGTCCAAAGCGTGGTGCGGAAATTTTCGTTTTTCTCTGTGGCATGCACGATAGGAAAGATCATCGGCTCTGCTCCGTAATCGCGGATCTCCGGGTGGCGGTAAGCGCCCGATCTTTTTTGCATAACATACCTCCTGCAATGTTGTCTGTATCAGTATATTATGCAACGGGATAAAGCGACAGCGCCTTTTCATTGTCGTGATATATGGCAAGCAGAATATCGCGCGCTCCGGCATATCCGCGTGCGTTCAGCTCTGACGTAAGCCACGCTTCGTTTTTTCCAAGACGCGAGAGGTTTTCGCTCATCACGCGTCCATCCATAATCAGCTCGGTGCCGATATGCGTTTGGCTTGCCGTGATGCGCAGATCTTGCGGCGTCACGGGCCTTGTCGCGGCGGTTGGCAGGATCGAGAGTTTGCCGTTGTGCTCGAACACCGCCAGTTGTATTTCGCGCAGATCAAAATAGCCCTGTTCGCGGCAAAGCAGCAAAAATTCCGACAGATCAAGCTTCGCGGCTTTGAGGTTTTTGCGATAGAGCTTTCCTTCGTTTAAGAGTATGGTGGGGGTGCCGTTGATATATTTGCGCGTGCGTGCTATGCGGTGCGCGAGCAGGTTGAGGAGCAGCGATACCGCGCCGTAGACGCCAAGCGCTATGAGGGGTTTCCAGGGGGATTCGAGCTCGGTGGCAAGCTCCGCCCCGATCGAACCGATGGTGATGCCGCTCACGTAGTCAAAAAAGTCCAGCTGTGCTACTTGCTTGTGTCCCATGATCTTCGTGATCACGAAAAGCGCCGCGGCGGAAAGTAACGCTGTTAAAATTAGTTGAATGACTTCCATGCCGATCTCCTTTTGCGTTTTTCATTTAGTTTGCGAGTCCCCTGTTGAAAGTATGTGTGTTTGCTTGGGAATAGCAATGTGTCTTTTGCAAAAACTAACGAAAAAGGGGTGGATGAAGATGGAGTCGATATGGAAAGAGGCGGTTGATCGTGTCCGTTTTGATGCGCTTGACGGGGATGCGCGAACAGACGTGCTGATTGTGGGCGGCGGTCTGACGGGCTTGCTTTGCGCCTATGAGCTTTGTCGTGCGGGTGTGGATTGCATGCTGGTCGAAGCCAAACGTATCTGCGAAGGCGTGACAGGGAACACCACGGCAAAGATCACGTTGCAGCATGGGCTATGCTACGACAAGATGATACGGCGTTTCGGCGCGGAGCGCGCTCGTTTGTATTTAGAAGCGCAACGCGGGGCATTGCGCGCTTACGAGGCGTTATGTGGCAGAATTGATTGCGATTACGAAAAGAAGGACACCTACGTGTACACCTTGCGGGATCGCGCACGGATAGAGCGCGAGATCCGCGCGCTCGAGCAACTGGGTGAGGCGGCGTCCTTTTCGGATGCCGCTTCGCTTCCCATTCGGGTGGCAGGGGCAGTACGGGTGAGAGATCAGGCACAGTTTCACCCGCTTAAATTTGCGGCTTCCATTGCAACGGGTCTGCCGATATATGAAAACACCAAGGTGCGTGAGATCGCCCCCGGGAAAGCAATTACCGAGCGCGGAGAGATTACATGCCAAAAAATGATCATAGCGACGCATTTTCCGATTTTGAATAAGCATGGCGGTTACTTTTTAAAAATGTATCAGCACCGCTCCTACGTGCTGGCGTTGGAGAACGCTCCGCGCGTAGATGGCATGTACGCGGACGAGGAGGAGTGCGGCCTTTCCTTTCGTAATTATAAGGATACCCTTTTGCTTGGCGGCGGCTCGCATCGCACGGGCAAGCAGGGCGGCACCTGGAACGAACTGCATCAATTTGCGCGGGCGCGGTATGCGGGCGCGCGATGTACGCGCCGATGGGCGACGCAGGATTGCATGACGCTGGACGGCATACCCTATATCGGACGCTATGGCAGAGGGACGCGCGACCTGTTTGTGGCAACCGGTTATAATAAATGGGGCATGACGTCGGCAATGATCGCGGCAACCTTGCTTTGCGATATGGTGCAAGAGAAGAAAAATGAGGTTGCTCGCGTCTTTTCTCCTACGCGCAGTATGCTTCATCCACAGCTTGCCGTTAATGTCTTTGAATCGCTCGGCGGCTTGCTTACTCCCACCGCGCCTCGCTGTCCGCATCTGGGCTGTGCGCTCAAATACAACAAGGAAGAACACTCCTGGGATTGCCCTTGCCACGGTTCTCGCTTTGACGAGGATGGGACGCTGATTGATAACCCCGCAACGGATGATAAAAAGAGGAAACCATAAAAAAGAACTCCGCCGTGGCGGAGTTCTTTTGGATATATTATTCGGCGCACTCGGCAGGCGTTTCCTCAATGACGCCTGCCTTTGCCATTTCAAATTCTTTGACGATCTCCTCGTCGGGTGCTTTGCTGAGCAGGGATGCCACAACGATAGCAATGGAGGAGAGAATGAAGGCGGGGAGCAGTTCGTAGATGGTGAACAGGGGAACGATCTCGCCAAGGAACTTGTTGAGCACAAGCTTCCAAACGAATACCATCACGCCACCGGTGAGCATGCCGGCGATCGCACCTGCTTTGGTCGTGCGCTTCCAGAACAGGGAGAAGAGCATCAGCGGGCCGAAGGTCGCGCCAAAGCCTGCCCAGGCGAAGGAAACGATCTTGAAGATGACGCTTTGATCATCCCAAGCAATGATCACGCCGACGATAGCGATAACGACCAGCATGATGCGGGAAACCCACATAACCTTCTTGTCGTCCACGTCCTTGTCTTTCTTGAGGATGCCCTTGAAAATGTTGACGGAAACGGTGGAGGAGGCGATGAGAAGGTAAGAGTCGGAGGAACTGATGTTGGCGGCAAGAATACCTGCCATGATCAGACCTGCCACGATGAAGGGAAGATAGCCGAGCGAAAACTCGATGAGGATATTCTCGGAGGCGGTTGCGCTTACGAGAGGCGTTTTGAGCAGATACTTACCCATGATACCGATAAATACGGTAGCGGCAAGAGAGATCACGCACCAAATAGTGGCAATGCGGCGGGACTTTTTCAGATCCTTTGCATCACGGATTGCCATGAAGCGAAGAAGCACCTGAGGCATGCCGAAATAACCAAGGCCCCATGCAAGGGTGGAGCAGATGGTAAGCAGACCGTAGGGCTTCGCAACACCGAACAGGCCGACACCGTTTTCAAACAGTTGCGTCTTAACACCGTCAATCGCGGTGGTCACGGGGTTGGCGGTACTGGTAAGCGCGAAGAAACCATCAATGCTTTTTGCGTTGGCGATGACTGCACCAAGGCCACCTGCCTTGACTGCGCCCACGATGATGACGGTGATGAGCGCGGTGATCATGACAACCGCCTGAATGAAGTCGGAAACGCTTTCGGCAAGGAAACCGCCGATCAGGGTGTATGCCACGACGAAGATGGCGCCGGCAATGAGCATCCAGTGATAATCAAAGCCGAACAGCGTGCTGAACAGTTTGCCGCAGGTCACAAAGCCGCTTGCCGCGTAGACCGTGAAGAACACGAGGATGAACACGGAGGCAATTCCCATGATGACCTTGCGCTTCTCCTTGAAACGGTTGCTGAAGAAGTCGGGCACGGTGATAGAGTTGCCTGCGATCTGCGAGTAGTGACGCAGACGCTTTGCTACGATCAACCAGTTGAAGTACGTGCCGATGGCAAGACCAATTGCCGTCCAAAAAGCGTCGGCAAGACCGCACCAGTAGGCAACGCCGGGCAGACCCATCAGGAGCCAGCCGCTCATGTCCGATGCCTCTGCGCTCATTGCGGTTACCCAAGGGCCGAGCGAGCGGCCGCCGAGGAAGTATTCCTCACTGTTTTTCTGTGCGCGCTTGTAGAAATACAGGCCGATTCCGATGATGCCGCACATATACAGGACCATGACGATAAAAATACCGATATTATCCATGTGTCTCTCTCCTTTTGATGATATAATGCAAAATTATACCACATTCCATTTCGTTTGTCAATCTATCTGTAAAGAAAAATGTGGCGTTTTTCACAACTTGACAGTTTTGTGCGGTTTTTTGTGCGCTATTCGTGTATTTGGATAAATGGCATAGGGTGCTTTTGTCAAATTTGTGCGCGAAGTTGTGAAAAATAACAAAAAGGTCATTGACAAATTGGATATTTTGTGATATACTGTATCCACGTCTGCAAAGGGAGGGGGAGCGTATGCCGCGTTTCTTTGTTCAAAGCAACCAAATACAAGACGGCATCGTGACCGTGTGTGGTGACGACGCGCATCACATCTCCCGCGCATTGCGTATGGCCGTGGGTGACACCATCACGGTGTGTGATATGAGCGCCACGGAGTACGAATGTGAGCTCACGCAGTTTTTGCCTGATTGTGTCAAGGCACGCATCGTTTCGGAAGCGAAAAGTGATGTGGAACCCCCTGTTTTTATTACGCTTTATCAGGCTTTGCCCAAGGGTGATAAGCTTGATAGCGTCATTCAAAAGGCGGTGGAGTGTGGCGTTTCGCGTATCGTTCCGTTCGAAAGCGAGCGTTGCGTGGTGCGCGCCAAAGCGGATAGCGAGGCGCGAAAGACCGAGCGCAGGGCGCGCATTGCAACCGAAGCGGCCAAGCAGTGCGGGCGCGCATTGCTCCCGATGGTCGAGCCCACCTGCACGTATGCGGAGGTGCTGGCGGATGCAGCAAAGAGTGACGTCGTGCTGTTTTGTTACGAGGGGGACGGAACGCGTCCCATCGGCACGCTTTTGCGTGAGCGCGCGTGGCGCGAGGGCGAGCGCGTTGCGATCATGATTGGTAGCGAAGGCGGCTTTTCCGTGGCGGAAGCAAACGCCGCGCGTGACGCGGGCTTTTGCATGACGGGGCTTGGCAAACGCATTCTGCGCACCGAAACGGCATCGGGCTTTGTGCTTGCGTGCATCTCTTGCGCGTTGGAGCTTGGTGCGTTGTCTGATAGCACAAAAAAGATGTGTTAAATTTGTAAATGTTGGCGAAACCCTATTGCAACATCACCAAAAATCGTGTACAATAATACGTAATATATGCAATTTAAGAAAAAAGGATGAGAGGTTCATACTATGTCTAACAGATTGTTCCAGGGCGTGATCCATCAAATGAAAGATGCCATTGACCGCGTGATCGGTGTGATCGACGAGAACGGCGTCATCATTTCCTGCTCCGAGCTTTCCAAGATCGGTCACGTGAAGCAGGGTGTCCGCGACGAGTTGGCTTACACTGCTGAGAAGGTTGTAAGCGGCGGCTATACATACTCTCCCATTTTTGGGGGCGCCAAGGCTGAGTACATCGTTTTCGTTGAGGGCGAGGACCACATGGCAGAGAAAATGTGCAAGTTGCTTGCTGTTTCTCTTGGGAATATCAAGAATCTTTATGATGAAAAATACGACAAGGGATCTTTCATCAAAAATATCATTCTGGATAACATTCTGCCCAGTGATATTTATATTAAGAGCAAGGAGCTGCACTTCAATACCGAGGAGGTGCGCATCGTATTCCTCATCAAGTTCTTCGGCAAGACGGATATGATGCCCTTCGAGATGCTCCAGAACATGTTCCCCGACAAGTCCAAGGACTACGTAATCAGCGTGGGTGAGCACGACATCGTGCTTGTCAAGGAGATTAAGCCCGGCACGGACAGCAAGGAGATAGAGCGTATGGCGCTCAATATTTCCGATACGCTTTCCACCGAGTTCTATGCGAAGGTCGCCATCGGCGTTTCCACCGCTGTTGACAACATCAAGGATCTGGCGCGTGCTTATAAGGAGGCGCAGGTCGCTATCGAGGTCGGCAAGGTGTTTGAAACCGAGAAGAACATCATCAGCTATGAGAATCTCGGTATTGGCCGTCTGATCTATCAGTTGCCCACCACCCTTTGCGAGATGTTCTTGCAGGAGGTGTTCAAGAAGGGAAGTCTTGATTCTCTTGATCGCGAAACACTCATGACCATCCAGTGCTTCTTTGAGAACAACCCCAACGTGTCCGAAACCTCTCGCAAGCTGTTCGTGCACCGCAACACGCTGGTGTACCGCTTGGAGAAGATCCGCAAGCTTACCGGTCTTGATCTTCGCGAGTTTGAGCATGCCATCACCTTCAAGGTCGCATTGATGGTAAAGAAGTATCTCAATTCCAAGCCCACAAAGTTTTAATTGACAGCAATAGGTAAGTTCTTCGGGACTTACCTATCGTTGCGTTTTTGACAGTCACCGTAATCTCGCTTTTTGAGTAACACGGAGAGAAAGGTGTCTTATTTTCCTATGAAACTGTTGTTTTCCGTACCCCGCGCGCAACTTGAAACCGAGCGGGAACGAATTTTTGAAACGGTCCGCGCGTGTTTGCCCGATGCGCGGTGCGAAATTGATCCCGCAAGAGAGCTACTTACCGTAGAGCTCGAGGGTGCGGTCGCACCCGATACCGCGGCAGAAGCGCTGCGTGTGCGCTTACTTACCATCGGTGTGAGTGCGACGCGCGTGCAAAACGAGGGGATGGGCTCCGCACAGTATCACTATGCACAGCCCGAAATGCCCCCCATTGATATGAAGCGTGTGAAGCCGCGTCGCACCGTTTCGCTGACCGTATTTATCGCGGTTGTGCTTGCGGTGGCAGTGCTTGCATCGCTGTTCTCCTTTTTTGCCGGTGCCCTTTTGGTGGGTGGCGGTGTGAGCGGCGACACGCTCGGAACGGGAGAGCAAGACGTAGAGCCTTATGCGGACAAAATTGCGCTAATTGACCAAATCTTTGAGAAATACAGCCTGTACGACACGGACGGACAGCTGCTGCTTGACGAAATGCTGAAAGCATACGCGGCGGCAACGGGTGACCGCTACGCAGAGTACTACACCGAGGAAGAGCTCAAGGCGTTTATGAGCGAGATGGGCGGTGCGTCCGTCGGCATCGGGGTGTCGGTTACCAAGGATACCGAAACGGGAGAAATTCTGGTAATTCAGGTGTTTCCCGGTTCCCCCGCAGAGAGTGCCGGGGTGCGCGCAGGTGACCGCATCACACGCATCGGCACATTGAAAAACGGCGAGCAGGTGAGTGACCTCGGCTACGACGTTGCCATGCAAAAAATGCTGGGTGCCGTCGGTACAACGGCGCAGTTTGTGGTGTTGCGCGATGGGGCTTTGATCGAGTTTTCCATCCTACGTGCAACCTTTACCATGGTTTCCGTAACGGGGCGTGTTTCTACTGCGGATAAATCCGTGGGCATTGTTTCCATCACCCAGTTTGATGCCAACACCCCGACGCAGTTCAAGTCGGTGATGAATACGCTGATTGCAAGCGGATGCGCGCGTTTTGTGTATGACGTGCGCAGTAATCCGGGCGGTGAGCAAAAGTCGGTTATGGCAGTGCTTTCCTACTTCTTGCAGGAGAACGACGTGATTATGAGCGTCGTGTCCAAAGACGGTTCCACCACCTACTATCACGCAGAGCCGACGAGTTATGACGGCGAATATGCGGGATGTAGCGTAAAAAAGGATGAGATCGGCATATACCGCGATTATGCGAAAGTGGTGCTGACCAATGGGTATACCGCGAGTGCGGGTGAGCTGTTTACGGCATGCCTTGCCGATTATGAGCTTGCCACCGTTGTGGGGACAAAGACGTATGGCAAGGGTGTAATCCAAAGCATCTTTGACCTCGCGCCGTATGGATATATGGGTGGCATCAAACTGACCGTCGGGTATTATGCCCCCCCTTCGGGTGTCAACTATGATGGCGTCGGTATCACCCCCTCGGTGATTATCGAACCCAACGAGCACGTAAAGAGTAAAAACGTGCACCTGCTCACGGAGAGTGAGGATAATCAGTTATCTGCCGCCATTGCTGCGGTGTTAAGCAAATAATTCGAATTTTTTATGATAGAGGAGATTGATCATGGCAAACGAAAAGAAGATCACAATGACACAAGAGGGTTATGACGCCCTTGTAAAGGAGCTTGAGTGGCGCAAGGGCGAGGAGCGCGAGCGCATTAAGAACGACATCGTTGTGGCACGCGGCTTCGGTGACCTTTCCGAGAACGCAGAGTATGACGCTGCACGTAACGCACAGGCTGAGAACGAGGCGCGCATCCAGCAACTCTCTCACGATATTGAGCACGCCGTTGTGCTTGACACCGCTTCTCTTGTAAAGGGTGTTGTCAATATCGGTACGACTGTAAAGGTGATCGACAAGAAGGCGGACCGCGAGATGACCTTCCGTATCGTCGGCTCTAACGAGGCAGACGTCACGCAGGGCAAGATCTCCGATCTTTCTCCCGTTGGCCGTGCCCTTATGGGTCACAAGGTCGGTGAGGTGGTAAGCGATACCGTTGAGGTGTCCGGCTTTGCCTTCTCCTACGAAATTTTGGAAGTTACCCAGGACTGATAAAGGAGCAACCATGGCAGACGAGATGAGAAACGAGGCGGCTGAGGTCGCCGAAGAGGAAAATCTCGCGGACGTGTTCCGCGTTCGCCGCGAGAAGCTTGCCGCACTGTGTGCCGCAGGCCAAAACCCCTTTGAAAAGGTCAAGTACGATTTCGATACTTACACCACTGATATTCACGAGAAATTCGAAACACTGGAGAACACCGACGTGCGCATCGCAGGCCGTATCATGAGCCGCCGCGATATGGGCAAGGCAAACTTCATCGACGTGATGGACGGCAAGGGCCGCGTACAGTGCTACGTCCGCATCAACGACGTGGGTGAAGAGGTGTTCGAGCAGTTTAAAAAGTGGGACATCGGTGATATCATCGGCGTAGAGGGTATGGTGTTCCGCACCCGTCGCGGCGAGATCTCCGTGCACGTCAAGAGTTTGGAGTTGCTTGCCAAGTCGCTGCTTCCCCTGCCCGAGAAGTTCCATGGCCTGAAGGATACCGATATGCGCTACCGTCAGCGCTACGTTGACCTTATTATGAACCCCGAGGTGAAGGATACGTTTGTGAAGCGTAGCCGTATTCTCACCGAGATCCGTCACTATCTGGACAGCAAGGGCTTTTTGGAGGTGGATACCCCCATTCTCACGCCTTTTGAGATCGGCGCAGCCGCTCGCCCCTTCATCACGCACCACAACACGCTGGATATGGATATGTATCTGCGTATTGAAACCGAGCTGTACCTCAAGAGATTGATCGTTGGCGGTATGGATCGCGTATACGAGGTTGGCCGTATCTTCCGTAACGAGGGTATGGATACCAAGCATAACCCCGAGTTCACCACCATTGAGCTTTACCAGGCATTCACCGATTATAAGGGCATGATGGATCTGGTGGAAGAACTTTATAAGTACCTCGCAGAGAAGATCTGCGGCTCGCTTGTGATCCCGTACCAGGGACATGAGATCAACATGGGCAACTGGGAGCGCCTGACAATGGTTGAGGCAGTGAAAAAGTATGCCGGTGTTGACTATGACGAGTGGGAGAGCGACGAGCAGGCACGTGCCGTTGCAAAGGAAAAGCACGTGGAAGTTCCCGCAAACGCCACCAAGGGCACGGTACTCATCGAGTTCTTTGACGCATACGTAGAGGAGAAGCTCATTCAGCCCACCTTCATTTACGATTACCCCGTGGAGAACAGCCCCTTGGCAAAGCGCAAGCCCAGCAACCCTGCCTTTACCGAGCGCTTTGAGTATTTCATCAACGCAACCGAGTTTGGCAACGCGTTCTCCGAGCTCAACGATCCTATCGACCAGAAGGAGCGCTTTGAGCGTCAGGTGGCTGCCAAGCGTGCAGAAGATCCCAACACTACCGCGCGCGTGGACGACGACTACGTGACGGCACTGGAATACGGTCTGCCCCCCACAGGCGGTCTTGGCTTTGGCGTGGATCGTCTGGTTATGCTGCTCACGGACAGCGCATCCATTCGTGACGTGCTGCTGTTCCCGACGATGAAGCCGCTTGACTAATTCGCATTTGACTAACGCCTGCCACGCCCGTGGCAGGCGTTTTGAAAAGGAGCCTATTGATGCAAGAGCCGAATAAAAAACAGGACAAAATTGAGGCGCAGGAGATCCACATCGGCGGCGTGAAAAAGGCGCGCGAGGCACGCCCGAAAGGCAAGTTTGGCCGCTGGTTTGAGAACTTCTGGTACCACCATAAATGGAAGGCGATTATCGCGTTTTCCTTTACCGTTATCGCACTAATTTGCACGTTGCAGATGTGCTCTAAGGAAAAACAGGACACTTCTGTGCTCATGGTCGGCCCCTATCAGCTTTCGGATAGCGAGGCGGGATACACGGCACTGAAACACGCGCTTTCCACCTATCTACCCGAGGATGCGAAAGGCGCGGGAAACGTGGGCGTCGTGCATTACGGCGTTTACTCCAAGGAGCAGATTGAAACTCTTGCGCAAAACGTGGATGAGGACGGCAACCCCGCCCCCATTCAAATTGATACTGCCACCAATGCGCAGACCTACGAGCAGTATCAAAAGTACCTCATGACGGGCGAAACCTCTGTGCTTTTCCTCGACCCTTGGCTGTTTGAGGAGATGAAAAAGAAGGAGGACGAGTATCTCGTCAACATCGGAGATCGCTTTAAAACCCTACCCGTTGGGGCACTAATTTGGGAGACCGAGGATGGTACGGGTGCGTGTTACGGCGTGCGACTGGGGGATACGGCGCTGTATCAAAATAGCGCAGTGAGCGCGCTGCTGCCCCCTGACACGGTCATTGCACTTGCACACAAGCACTGGTATGCAAGCGAGAAAGAATACAACCTTGCCTCTGATTATTTCGCCTCTCTGGTGGGGGTGAACTGATTCCTGAGCGCGAGCTCAACGCACACGAAAAAGAAAAGAATCGCTCCCTCTGCCGTTTGATGGCAGAGGGAGCGGTTTTCTTTGTTTTAAGATTTGTTCTTCTGGGTGTCGCTTTTTGCGCGAATTTCGCGCGCGCATCTTGACTTTATTTGCAACATTGGTTATAATGTTATATTGATATATTATTATTTAGGAGAACCCCATGTCGTCAATCGTTTTGGAGTCGTCGGTACTGGCCGACGTGCGTGAATATACCGAGGCACGTGCCCGCGCGCGTGGGCGCTCGCTTGCCTGCTACGTTATGACGTTTGGCTGTCAGCAAAACGTTGCAGACAGCGAAAAACTCACGGGACTTGCACGTGAGATGGGCTACGTGATTGTGGACGAGCCAAGCCGTGCGGATCTCATTTTGGTGAATACCTGCGCCATCCGTGAGCACGCTGAGAACAAGGCGCTCTCCACCGTGGGGCAGTACAAGCATTTGAAGGAGCAAAATCCCGATCTTGTGATCGGCGTGTGTGGCTGTATGGTCGTGCAGGAGCATCGTCGCAATCAGCTCAAATGCTCTTACCCCTACGTGGATTTTGTGCTTGGCACGTCGGTGTTGCACCGCTTGCCCGAAACCTTGCTTGCGATTTTTCGCACGAAAAAGCGTCGCTTTGACGCGGCAGAGGAGTGCGTAATCGCCGAGGGCGTTCCGCTTGAGCGCGACAGCGATTACCGCGCTTACGTGAGCATCATGTATGGGTGCAACAATTTCTGCTCCTACTGTATTGTTCCTTACGTACGCGGACGCGAGCGCAGCCGTGAGCCCGCGGCGGTGATCGCCGAGGTGAAAGATCTTGTCGCGCGTGGCTATAAGGATATTACGCTGCTTGGGCAGAACGTGAACTCCTACGGCAAGGGGCGCGAGGACGGCTATGATTTTGCGTGCCTTTTGCGTGATCTTGATGCGATTGAGGGCGATTTTCTCTTGCGCTTCATGACGAGCCACCCGAAGGATGCCAGCCGCGCACTTATCGACGTGATGGCAGAGGGCAAGCATATTGCGCGCCATTTCCACCTGCCGCTCCAATCGGGGTCGGACGAGGTGTTGCGCCGTATGAATCGCCGTTACGACAGGGAAAAATACCTGCAAACGCTCGACTACATGCGAGAGCGTTTGCCCGACATTACCGTGACGTCGGATATTATCGTGGGCTTCCCCGGTGAAACCGAGGAGGATTTCGAGGGGACGATCAGCATGCTCGAGCGTGTGCGCTTCGATATGCTTTACTCCTTTATTTACTCGCCCCGCAAGGGTACGCCTGCCGCCAGCATGGAGAACCCCGTGCCGCGCGCCGTGCAGAATGCACGCTTTGATCGCTTGCTTGCTGTGCAGGAGAAGATCGCCACCGAGAAAAATATGCCGCTTGTCGGCAGCGTACAGCGCGTGCTGTGTGACGGCAAAAGCAAGACGGATGAGGCGATGCTCTCGGGCAGAACAACAGGGAACAAGATCGTGTTTTTCCCGGATGACGGCACCGAGGCAGGTGTGTTTGTGAATATAAAAATTGACCGTGCCGCGCCTTTCGCGCTGTATGGTGTACACGTTTGATGAAAGAGAGGACAAGGAAAATGAACAATGTTTTTGAACTGGCGGCTCAGCTTGGCCGCGCGCTGAAAGAAGACAAGAGAGTGATTGCACTGGAGGAGGCACGCGTTGCCTACGAGAACGATGAGCATGTGATGAAGCTGATGATGGAGTACGAGGTACAGCAGCGCGCCATGCAGAACGAGGCGATCAAGGAGGAGCGCGACGACGCGCTGCTCGGCATGATCCAAAGTCGCATCGACGCCCTCTACGACGAAATCGTAGCGAGCGAGTCGTACAAGGCGCTCGAGGATGCGCAGGAAAAGGTCAACGACCTGATGAATATGGTGAACAACACCATCACGTTCAACATTACGGGTGAGGAGCCCAGCGGCTGCACCCACAACTGCTCTACCTGCGGCGGCTGTCACTGATAAAAAAAGAAAAGGAGTGCTGAGCCATGACACCCATGATGGAGCAGTATTTTGAGATCAAAAATCAATATAAGGATTACATCCTCTTTTACCGTCTCGGCGATTTTTACGAGATGTTTTTTGAGGATGCTATCCGTGTGTCACGCGAGCTGGAACTCACCCTTACCGGGCGAGATTGCGGCGAAGCGGAGCGCGCCCCGATGTGTGGCGTGCCCTTTCACAGCTCGGAGGGGTATATTGCCCGTCTGATCGAGAAGGGATACAAGGTTGCCATTTGTGAGCAGATGGAGGATCCTGCCAAGGCCAAGGGCCTCGTGAAGCGCGACATTGTGCGCGTGGTAACGCCCGGCACACTGATCGAGCCAGGTATGCTCACCGAAAAGCGCAATAATTTCGTCGCGGCACTTTGCCTTGCAGACGCGGGCGTTGGCATTTGCTTTGCCGACGTGTCCACGGCGCAAATGTATGCCACCTCTCTCACGGGGGATAACGTGGAGGCAAGATTGCAAAGCGAGCTTGGCACCTATCTGCCGAGCGAGGTCATTGTAGATCTGCCGAAGAGCGCATGCGAGGGCGTGGTGTCTTTCGTCACGGGACGCATCGGCGCCATGCTCACCGACGCGCAAGCTCACCGCTTCGACTATAAGGCGGCGTGCGCGCGTATGGAAACGCAGTTTAGCACCCCCTTGCCCGCAGGGTGGGAGCAGGATACCGCCATGGTGTCGGCGGTTGGTGCACTGCTTCATTACATCGGCGATATGCAGCGCGGCGATGCTGGCTATATGAAGGAGCTGACCATCTACTCGGATGCGCAGTACCTGGATATGGACCTTAACACGCGCCGCAACCTTGAACTGACCGAAACCATGCGCAGCAAGGAAAAGAAGGGAACGCTGCTTTGGGTGTTGGATAAAACGAGAACCGCACCGGGTGCACGTTTGCTTCGCGCCTGGGTGGAGCATCCGCTCCTCTCCACGCACGAGATCGCGATGCGTCAAGGGGCTGTGGAGGAGCTTTGCTCCAACTTCATGCTGCGCGGTGATCTTGGTGAGGCGCTCTCCCACGTCCTTGACTTGGAGCGACTCATTACCCGTATCGTCTACGGTACGGCAAACGCCAAGGATCTGCGTGCCGTGGCGGCAACTGCCGCGGTGCTCCCCGAGATCCGCGCGCTGCTTGAAACCTGCGCCGATGCCGAACTGTTGCGCATTTTGGACGGACTGGACGACCTTGCCGATCTGCGCGCGCTCATTGATCGCGCCATCGCCGAGGATCCGCCTTTCGTCGTGCGCGAAGGCAAGCTCATTCGCGCGGGCTATAACGCAGACGTTGACTATTTGCGCTCGGTACAAAGCGACGGCAAGTCGTGGTTGGAGCGCGTGGCGGCAGAGGAGAGAGAAAAAACGGGCATTCGCACGTTGAAAATCTCCTACAACAAGGTGTTTGGTTATTACATTGAGGTGTCCAAATCCTTTGTGGATCAAGTGCCGCCCCATTACATCAGAAAACAGACGCTCACCAATGGCGAGCGTTATATCACCGAGGAGTTGAAGGATATGGAAGCCACCATCCTCGGTGCCACCGATAAACTTTACGCACTGGAATATGAACTCTTCCAGGAGGTGCGTGCCGAGATCGCGGCGGCGAGCGAGCGTATTCAGCGCGTTGCCAATCGCTTAGCCGAGCTTGACGCATACCTCTCGCTTGCAGACGTTGCAGCGAAGAATCACTACGTGCGCCCCGAGGTGGATAACAGCGACGTAATTTCGATCCGTGATGGACGTCACCCCGTGGTGGAGCAGTTTGTAAAGGACACGTATTTCGTGCCCAACGACGCGTTGCTTGATACGAGTGCCAATCGCGTCATGCTTATCACCGGTCCCAACATGGCAGGTAAATCGACCTACATGCGCCAAGTGGCGCTGATCGTGCTTATGGCACAGGTGGGTTCTTTTGTGCCCGCGGCAGAGGCGCGCATCGGCATTGTGGACAAGCTGTTCACGCGCGTGGGCGCGTCTGACGATCTTGCATCGGGACAGTCTACGTTTATGTTGGAAATGAATGAGGTCGCCTACATTCTGCGCAACGCCACCCGTCGCAGCCTGATCATTTACGATGAGGTGGGTAGAGGCACCTCTACCTTTGACGGCATGAGCATTGCGCGCGCCATCGTGGAGTATACAAACAGCCGTAAGATCGGCGCCAAGACGCTGTTTGCCACGCACTATCACGAGCTGACCTCGTTGGAGGAGGAGCTCTCTGGTGTGGTGAATTATAACATTGCCGCCAAGAAGCGTGGGGACAGCATCACGTTCCTGCGTAAGATTGTGCGCGGTTCGACCGACGATAGCTACGGCATCGAGGTTGCCAAGCTCGCAGGATTGCCAAACGAGGTCATCAAGCGCGCGCGCGAGGTGCTGGCAGACGTGGAATCCACCGCCAAGGCACTGCAAGCGCCCAGCGCGAAAAAGAAAGCTCCCATTGACGACGGTGTGATTTCCTTTGAGGATTGCATCAACGAGCAAGTGATCGAGCAGCTGCGCGCGGTTGACCTCAACACGCTCTCTCCCTACGAGGCGATGAGCTTTTTGTTCGATCTCAAAAAGAGATTGCAATGACCAAAACCTATACCAAAAGAAAGGGGGAATAACGCATGTCGAAGATTAACGTGCTTTCCTTTGCCGTTGCCAATTTGATCGCGGCAGGTGAGGTGGTTGACCGCCCCGCGTCTGTCATCAAGGAGCTCATGGAAAACGCCATTGACGCAGGGGCAAAGCATATCACCGTCGAGATACAAAACGGTGGCGTGACCTTTATGCGCGTAGCAGACGACGGGTGCGGTATTGACCCTGAAGATCTGCCCGTGGCGATCCGTCGCCACGCGACAAGCAAAATAAAGGAGGCCGACGATCTGGACGGCATCCTCACGCTCGGTTTCCGCGGGGAAGCCCTTGCCGCCATTGCGGCGGTGTCCGATCTGCGCATCATCACGCGCACGAGGGACGCGGCGTACGGCACCATGCTGCTGTCAAGCGCAGGTGAGGTGAAAGATATTGTAGAGCAGGGCTCGCCCATCGGCACCACGGTGATCGTGGAAAACCTCTTTGCCAACGTGCCTGCCAGACGCAAGTTCCTCAAAAAGGATGCGGCAGAAACTATGGCAGTGACCACCTACGTGGAAAAGATCGCCCTCTCGCGTCCCGATATTGCCGTGCGACTCATTACCGATGGTAATTTGCGCTTGGATACCGCGGGGGATGGCGCACTGGAATCCGCCATGTACGCCGTGCTTGGCAGGGATTTTGTGAAACGTATGATCCGCGTGACAAGCGTGGAGAGTGACAATATCCGTGTAGATGGTTACATCGGCAGACCCGATAACGTGCGCCCCAAGCGCAACTACCAAAACTTTTTCATCAACGGACGCTATATCAACTCGCGTACTGCCGCCGCCGCATTGGAGCAGGCGTACACGTCCTTTATCGCGCCCGAAAAATTCCCGTGCTGTGTGCTCAATATCACCATCCCCCCGAAAGCGGTGGATGTGAACGTGCACCCCGCCAAATTGGAGGTCAAATTCTCCAACGAAAAGCCCGTATTCGAAGCGGTGTACTACACCGTTCGTTCCGCACTGGAAGCAAACTGTGAGCGCCCCGATATGACGCTTGCGCGCTCGCAAATTGCTGCCCCTCACGCTTTTGCACCCGTGCAGGAGGGCGCCGTTCAGTCGCTTGCCAAAAGACAGGTGACTATGACTGCGATCCCCACGCAGGAGCATCGTGAGCAGGCAGTGAGCAACACCTACACGGCGGCTGTGCGCCCCGACACCTTTGCGGCGGCGAACTCCGCGCGTTACGAGGCGTCCAAATCCCCCTTGCGCGAGCCCGTCACCATCCCGCAAATCGAGCGCGTCATGCGCGAACAGCAAAGCATGGCACCTGCCAAAAAGGCAGAGCCCGCACCTGTTGAGGTGCCCGTTCCAACCCCTGTCGAGGGTTCTCAAACCGAGCGCACGCTTGACTGGCGCATCATTGGTGAGGCGTTCCATTGCTACGTGATTGTGGAGCGCGGCGATAAACTTGTTTTGATTGACAAGCACGCCGCACACGAGCGAATTCTGTTTGAGGATCTGAAAAAGAAGTTGAAGGGTGCCGAGCGCGCTTCGCAAATGATGATGATCCCGATGGAACCTGCTTTCACCCTTTCGGACGTGGGCACCCTCAATCTTTACCGCGCGGAAATTGAGGCGGTTGGATTTGGCTTTCGCGTGACGGATGGCAAGGTGAGCGTGGATGAAATCCCCGCAGAGCTTACTCCCGCCGCTGCCGAAACTCTGCTCATGACGTTGGCGGCGGGCCTGGGGGATACTACGGCAGATCCCACCATCACGCGCGATCTCCTTTTTGAAAAGGCGCTGTACAGCGCAGCGTGCAAGGCGGCGATCAAGGGCGGCAGGGAATATCCGCCCGAATATATCGGGGAGCTTTGTGCAAAACTCTTTGCACTGCCCGACATCACGGTCTGCCCCCACGGGCGCCCCGTTGCCATGACGCTGTCGCACGCCAATATCGACAGACAATTCAGCAGAAGTTAAAATACATGTGGTCGGGCTGTTCTCCCGACGTTGAAAGGAAACCTATGTCCCATTTTGAACTCAAAGCCAAGGACGGCCGCGCGCGCCGCGGTGTTCTTCATACGGTGCACGGCGATATCGAAACCCCCGTGTTTATGAACGTTGGCACCTGTGCCGCCATCAAGGGCGGTGTTTCTACGGTGGAGCTTGAGCAGATCAACTGCCGCGTCGAGCTCTCCAACACCTATCATCTCCACCTGCGTCCGGGTGACAAGCTCATCCACGACATGGGCGGGCTGCACAAGTTTATGAACTGGAAGCGCCCGATCCTCACGGACAGCGGCGGATTTCAGGTATTTTCGCTCTCGTCGCTTCGTAAGATTGACGAGGACGGCGTCCTTTTTGCCTCGCACATCGACGGCAAGCGCATTTTTATGGGCCCTGAGGAGAGCATGCAGATCCAATCCAACCTCGCCTCTACCATCGCCATGGCGTTTGACGAGTGCGTGGAAAACCCCGCACCTTACGAATACGTGAAGCAATCGACCGAGCGCACCTACCGTTGGCTCGTTCGTTGCAAGGCAGAAATGGAACGCCTGAACGCACTTCCCGAAACGATCAATAAAAAGCAGATGCTGTTTGGCATCAACCAGGGCGGCGTTTACGAGGATCTGCGCATTGAACACATGAAA
Source organism: Eubacteriales bacterium (assembly GCA_045586515.1). GTDB lineage: Bacteria > Bacillota > Clostridia > Oscillospirales > CAG-272 > Firm-07. Next base: position 9,398 of record JAZNAM010000016.1, on the reverse strand, counting down.
AAGATCGCCGAGCTTGATCTGGACGGCTATGCAATCGGCGGCCTTGCCGTTGGTGAGGCAACCGAGGATATGTACCGCATCATTGAGGCGGTTGAGCCGCATATGCCCGAGAATAAGCCGCGTTACCTCATGGGCGTGGGCACGCCCTGCAATATTTTGGAGGCCGTACATCGCGGCGTCGATTTCTTCGACTGCGTGATGCCCAGCCGTAACGCACGGCACGGCAACCTGTTTACCTGGCACGGTAAAATCAACCTGCTCAACGAAAAGTACATGCGTGATGACAGACCTCTCGACGAGGGCTGCCAGTGTCCCACTTGCCAGCATTACTCGCGCGCCTATCTGCGCCATTTGCTCAAAGCAAAGGAGTCGCTTGGTATGCGCCTTGCCGTTACGCATAACCTGTATTTCTACAATGACCTCACGCAAAAAATTCGCGACGCACTGGATGGCGGCTACTTCGAGAGCTTCTATCAAAAGTATCGCAACGTTCTCGGTGAGCGTCACCCTGATTAAAGGAGAAACTGATGATCGAAAAAACGTTATTGGAGGAGCTGCTCGGCATTGCCACCTCAACAGGTGCTGATTTTGCCGAGGTGTTCGCCGAGCGCGAGCGCGGCTACCAGATCCGTCTGGTATCACGACGTATCGACGCGGTGAAGGATATGCTCCTTTGCGGCGTGGGTATTCGCGCTTTTCTTGGCACGAAGACCTACTACGCATCCACCTCGGATACCTCTCGCGAGGGGCTGCTCCGCTGTGCCGCCAACGTGGCGGGTGCGGTGGGAGAGCAAATGGGCGGCGCCGCTTCGGTGACGCTTTCCAAAAAGCCCGTGGCGCGCGAGATCGTGCGCCGTGAGCCCTCAGAAGTCGCCGCGCGCGAAAAGGCGAATCTGCTCCGCGAGGCGTGCGATGCCGCACACAACGTGAGCGAGAAGATCTCGCAAGTGCAAGGCACCTATATGGATGTCGAGCGCGAGTTTATGGTGGCAAACACCGAAGGTCTGCTTGCTAGTGACCGCAAGGTGCGCACGCGTATCGCGATCAACGCCGTGGCATCCGACGGGGGAGAGAACCAGTCGGGCTTTTACGGCCCCGGTGCCGGTATGGGCATTGAATATTTTGAAAAGGTATCGTCTCGCGCTGCGGGTGAGCGCGCGGCGCGTCAGGCTCTCACCAACCTTTCTGCGGTCTACTGCCCCGCAGGCACCATGACGGTGGCGATTGAAAACGGCTTTGGCGGCGTCATTTTCCACGAAGCATGCGGTCACTCGTTGGAGGCAACCTCGGTGGGTATCGGCGCTTCCCAAATGGCGGGCAAGCTTGGCTGTCAGATCGCGAATCCCAAGGTGACCGCGATTGACGATGGCACCATCGAGGGCGCGTGGGGCTCTTACCATATGGACGATGAGGGCAATCCTGCGGCGCGCAACGTGCTCATTGAGAACGGCGTGCTGAAACAGTATATGGTGGATCGCCTCGGCTCTCGCCGTATGGGCATGCCCATGACAGGTAACAGCCGCCGCGAGAACTACACCTTCGAGCCGACCTCGCGTATGACCAACACCTTCATTGACAACGGCCCCGACAAAAACGAGGACATTATCGCATCCATGGAGTATGGCCTATACGCCAAGGAGATGGGCGGTGGCTCGGTCAATCCTCTCACGGGCGAGTTTAATTTCGCCGTGAAGGAAGGGTATCTTGTGCGAAACGGTAAGATTTGCGAAGCGGTGCGCGGCGCCTCACTCATCGGCACGGGCGCGCAGATCTTGCAGGATATTGATATGGTGGGCAACAATCTTTTGCGTGGTCAGGGCGTTTGCGGCTCTGCGTCGGGCAGTGTGCCGACGGACGTTGGCCAGCCCCTTATCCGTGTGAAAAAGATCACCGTAGGAGGCCGCTCATGAGATTTGAAGAAATGAAGGACATACTGTTTGACGCCGCGGCACGCGCGGGGCTCACCCAGTACGACGTATATTATCGTTTCGGCGAGGACGAGGGTGCACAGGCACTCAATCGCGCGCTGGATTCCTGCACCTCGGGTGCAGAGGGTGGCGTGGCATTTCGCTGTGCTGTGGACGGTCGCATCGGCGCCGCCGCAACGCAGAGCATGGAGCGTGACGCGCTCGAAGCACTTATCCCCCGCGCCATCGCCAATGCCGCGGTGACGGACAGCGATGAGGAGCCGATCTTCTACGCACCGGACGAAACGGACGAGTATCGCGCAGTCAGCGTGACACCGCCTGAGCTTCCCGGCGTTGCAAAGCTTCGCCACGTTGTGATGGACTTGCAAGAGCAGATGTATGCCGCCTCCGACATGATGACGGACGGCACCACAAGTGCCGCAGGGGCAACCCGCATTGCGGTGGCGCTTGCCAATTCCAATGGCCTTATGCTCACACGTGAGGCGGGCGCGGTCTACACCTATGCAGAGCCCATCGTAAACGACGGCGTCGAGCCCTCCTTTGGTGCGGCATTCGCGGCTACGCTTGCCATCGACACCGATATTGTGGCGCGCGCCACGCGCGAAGCGCTTGCACGTCTTGGCGCCAAGACGGTGAAGACGGGCACTTATGATGTGATTTTCGATGCAAGACAAGTGAGAACCTTACTCGGCGCGTATGCCGGTATTTTCAGCGGCAAGAACGCCTTGCTTGGCCTTTCGTTGCTCGCAGGAAAGGAAGGGGAGCAGATTGCCTCGCCCATCCTCACGCTTGTGGATGACCCCTTCTACGCCGAGAACACCATGCAATGCGCCTTTGACGCAGAGGGTGTCCCGACAAGAGAAAAGGTGCTCGTTGATCACGGCGTGCTGCAAACGTTGCTCTACGACCTCACCAACGCCAAAAAGGCGGGGACGAAAACCACGGGCAACGCCGCACGTGGACTTGCTGACCCTGTTTCTATCGCCCCCTACTGCTTGCGCATTGTGCCGGGCGAGGAGAGCCGTGAGGAGATGATCGCGCGCATGGGCAACGGTTTGTATATCACCGAGCTCAAGGGACTTCATTCGGGCGCAGATGCCGTCACGGGTGACTTCTCCATTGAAAGCGCGGGCTTTGTCGTAGAGAACGGCAAGATTACCACCCCCGTGCACAGCTTCACGGTGGCAGGCAACTTCTTTGAGATGTTAAAGCGTATCGACGGCGTTGCTTCCAATGTGGAAATGGGTATTCCCGCGACCAGTGTGATGGCGGCCCCCGATCTGCTTGTGCGCGGTATCAGCGTCGCGGGCAACTGATTTTGTTTGTGAATTATTAAACTGTCATATAAAGGATTTAAAAAGTATGCTGACTATGAAAACCATGATCGCCGAGCGGCTTGCCAGTGGCATTGCCGCGCTCGGTGCACCTGACGCACTTTCCGTGTCGGAGCTTGCTTTGATGCTGGAATATCCGCCTGACGAGAACATGGGTGACCTCGCGCTCCCTTGCTTTAAACTCAGCCGTACGCTTCGCCGTGCGCCCGTACAGATCGCGGCGGCGCTGTGTGACTGCCTTGCCGATTGCCCTGTTGTGGGACGTGCGGAGGCGGTAAACGGCTACCTCAACATCACCCTTTCCAACGAGTATCTCGTCGGCAACGTCATGGGTGATATTCTTAAAAAGGGCGCTACGTACGGTAGCTCTGACGTGGGGCGCGGCAAGACCGTTGTGCTTGACTACTCCTCGCCCAACGTGGCAAAGCCCTTCCATATCGGCCATCTCGGCACCACCGTGATCGGTCACTCCCTCAAAAAGCTTCACGAGTTTGCCGGGTATGATTGCGTTGGCATCAACTATCTTGGCGACTGGGGTACGCAGTTCGGTAAGCTGATCGTTTCGTACAAGCGTTGGGGCAACAAGGAGATGATCGAGGAGGGCGGTATCGACAAGCTCGTTGAGCTCTATGTGATGATCAACAACGCCATTTCGGGCAATGAGGAGAAAGGGATCCCTGCCGATCCCGCACTTGGTGACGAGGCACGCGCCGAGTTCCACAAGTTAGAGCTTGGTGATGAGGAGAATCTGGCGCTTTGGCGTTGGTTCATCGACATCAGCCTTGCAGAGTATGAGAAGACCTACAAGCAGCTCGGCATTGAGTTCGACAGCTACAAGGGCGAGAGCTTCTACACAGACAAAATGCCCGCCCAGGTGCAAAAACTGCGCGATAGCGGACTTTTGAAGATTGACGACGGCGCATCCATCGTTGATCTCGAGCCCTATAACATGCCCCCTTGCCTGATATTAAAGCGCGACGGTTCGACGCTCTATCCCACGCGCGATATTGCCGCTGCCGTTTATCGTAAGGAGAACTACAACTTTGATAAGGCAATCTACGTCACTTCCGCGGGGCAGAGCTTGCACTTTGCACAGTGGTTTAAGGTCGTGGAACTGATGGGATACGATTGGCACGATCAGCTTGTGCACGTTCCTTACGGAACGGTCAGCATCAACGGTGCCAAGCTTGCCACCCGTACGGGTAACGTGGTGCTGCTCAAAGACTTGTTCCGCGCCGCCATTGACGAAGTGAGCGCCATTATGGAGGAGAAGAACCCCAACCTGGAAAATAAGGCAGAGGTTGCGGAGGCGGTGGGCGTGGGTGCCATCGTGTTCTACTATCTTTCCAACAGCCGTATCAAGGACATCAACTTCATCATGGAGGATGCCCTGAATTTCGACGGCAACACGGGCCCCTACGCCCAGTACACCTATGCGCGCACCTGCGCCGTACTGCGCCGCGCGGGCGAGCAAACGGGCGAAATGAAGATCACCGCCCCCGAGGAAGCCACGCTCCTCAAGACGCTTGCACGCTTCCCCGAACGCGTACAAAACGCCATTGCGGACTACGAGCCGTCCGTCATTACGCGCTACATTCTTGACGTAGCGGCGGCATTCAACCGCTTCTATCATAACTGCCCGATCCTTAGCAGTGAGGATGCGGACGTACGCGCAACGCGCGTGGCGATCACTCGTGCGACAAGCATCGTGCTTGGCAACGCATTCCCGTTGATCTGCCTCAAAACCATGGAGAAAATTTAAGGAGAGTAACAGTATGTCCGGACATAGCAAATGGGCGAATATTAAGCACAAGAAGGAAAAGACCGACGCGCAGAAGGCGAAGGTGTTCACGAAGATCGGCAAGGAGATTGCCGTAGCCGTCAAGGCGGGCGGTGGCGACCCCACCTCCAACTCCAAGCTGCGCGACCTGATTCAGAAGGCAAAATCCAACAACGTGCCCAACGACAATATTGAGCGCGTCATCAAAAAGGCGATGGGCAGCACGGATGAGGACGACGAAGAGGTTACTTACGAGGGCTACGGCCCCGGCGGCGTTGCCGTGATCGTGGAGGCCACCACCGACAACCGTAACAGAACCGCGGGCAACGTGCGCTCCTACTTTAATAAGTACCATGGCAACATGGGCGCCACGGGCTGCGTGTCCTTCCTGTTTGAGGACAAGGGTGTGATCATCGTTTCCAACGAGGATGGCGATATTGACGAGGATACGCTGATGGAAACCGCCCTCGAAGCGGGTGCTGCGGACTTTGCCGCAGAGGACGGCGTGTTCGAGATCTACACCGAGGTGGACGATCTTTACGCGGTCAAGACCTCGCTGGAGGCGGCGGGCTATGTGATCGCATCTGCCGAGAAGGATAAAATCGCGTCCAACTACGTGATCCTCTCCGATGCGGATGACATGAAGTTCATGGGTCTGCTTGTGGAAATGTTGGAAGAAGATGATGACGTGATGAACGTCTACCACAACTGGGAAAACTGCGACTGATATGACGACGTTCTACATTGTTCGCCACGGCGAGAGCGAGGCGAACAGGTTTTGCGTGGTGGCAGGGCATAGCGATTATCACCTCACGGAGCTTGGCAAAAAGCAGGCAGAGGAAACCGCCGCGCATCTTGCCACCGTGCCGTTCGATGCTGTGTATGCAAGTGATCTTGCACGTGCTATGGAAACGGCAGAGCCCCACGCGGCGCTGCGCGGTTTGCGCGTGATCCCGTCGGTACAGATGCGCGAAACCTTTTGCGGCGATTGGGAGGGCGTCACCTTTGCTGATCTTTGTGCCAAAGATCCTTCGGGGTTTGCTTCCTTTAGTGCCAATTTCATTGGTTTCACACTGCCAAATGGCGAGAACGTGTTGGAGAGCGGCAAGCGTTTTTACCGTGAGCTTGTTCGTGTCGCAGGGCAGCACGAGGGCAAAACCGTGCTTGTCGTTGCCCATGGCGCAGTGATCCGCGCGCTGTGGACGCTGATCTGCAACACTCCCTTGGACGAGGCCACCGAAAAGCACCCCTACGCGTCCAACTCCTCCTATTCCATCGCGTATTGTGACGGCGAGAAGTTGACCCCGGGTGTCTATTCTTCAGACGCACACCTCACCAGCGTCACACATTTACATATTTAAAGAAAAAAGAGGCGCATGGCGCCTCTTTTTTTGCTTACTGCGTTGCTTCGCGCACTTTCTACACGGCGCGCGTGCTACAATGAGTGAACCAATAAAAAGTGAGGTTTGCTATGAAAAAACAAAAGGAGTGTATCGCCATGCTCTTGGCGGGCGGTCAGGGCAGCCGCTTACAGCCGCTCACAGACAATCTTGCTAAGCCCGCCGTGCCCTTTGGCGGCAAGTATCGCATCGTGGATTTTCCGCTTTCCAACTGTACCGCGTCGGGGATCGACACCGTGGGCGTGCTCACGCAGTATCAGCCCTTACTGCTCAGCGAGTACATCGGCAACGGACAGCCTTGGGACTTGGACAGAAACTTTGGCGGCGTCCATATTCTGCCGCCCTATCAGGCTAAGCGCGGTGGCGCATGGTATCGCGGCACGGCAAACGCCGTGTGGCAAAACCGTGAGTTTATCGAGCGCTATGCGCCGCGCACCGTGCTCGTGCTATCGGGTGACCATATCTATCGCATGAATTATCGCGCGATGCTGAAACGCCACCGCGAGAGCGGAGCCGATGCGACGATCGCCGTCATTGAGGTGCCGATGGAGGAGGCAAGCCGTTTCGGCATCCTTTCGGCAAACGAGGAGGGACGCGTGACCGCATTTGAGGAAAAGCCCGCCGTGCCGACCTCTAACCTTGCCTCTATGGGTATTTACATCTTCAACACCGACTATCTGCTTTCCTACCTCGCCGCAGATGATGCTGACCCCGGTTCGCAAAACGATTTCGGTAAAAACGTGATCCCCGCCATGCTCCGCGACGGCGGCGCGCTTTCGGTCTACCGATTTAATGGATACTGGCGCGACGTCGGAACGCTGGAAAGTTTGTGGCAAGCCAATATGGATCTCGTTGGAGAGCATCCCGCATTTGATCTCTTTTACGGTGGCTCGCGTATCCTTGCGCGAAGCGAGGCGGTTTCGCCACAGTTTTTCGGTGAGAGCGCCGCGGTTACGGACAGCATCGTGTCACAGGGCTGTCGCGTGTTTGGCAGCGTTGCACATTCCGTCCTTTCACCCGGTGTGGTGATTGAGGAGGGGGCTACCGTCACGGATAGCGTGCTGATGAGTGGCGCGCGCGTCGGACGTGGGGCAAGCGTCACGCGTGCCATATTGGACGAATACGTCAGCGTCGAGGAGGGTGCCGTGCTTGGCACACCGCGCAAGCTGACCGTTGTGGGGAGGGAGAAAACATGAGCGTTGCAGGACTTATTCTATCGAATTTACATGATGCCAAGCTCCCCGCGCTGACTACCAAGCGCACGATGGGCGCGGTACCATTTGGTGGTCGCTACCGCCTGATTGATTTTCCGCTTTCGGCGATGGTGGGCGCACAACTCTCGCAAATTTACGTGATCGCGCATCACAACTATCAGTCCCTTATGGAGCATATCGGTTCAGGGAAGGACTGGGATATGGCGCGCCACAAGGGTGGCATCCATATCGTGCCACCGTTCAGCGCGGCGTACGCCAACCCCGAGGAGAGCTACGTGTCGCGCATTGCGTCACTTGTGAGTATCCGTGGGCTTATTGATCGCATTGAGGAGGAGCACGTGATCTGCTGTGACTGTGATGCGATTGGTGTTCCCGATTTTGCCGCGTTTATCGCGGCGCATAAGGAAAGCGGTCTGCCCATGACCGTGGGGCTTGAACAGGATGAGAGCCCCTCCGCTTTTGGCGATCTGCATATCTGGATCGCGCGCACCGATTTCTTGCGCGAGGTACTGCGCGACGCGCAGGAGCGTCGCTTTCATTCCTTTTACGTGGATGTGGTGCGCCGCGAAGCGGGCAAGGGCAATGTCGGTACGTATACGTTTTGCGAGCGCTTTTATCGCATCCACTCCCTTTCGCAGTACTATCAGTTGCACATGCTCCTCGCCACCGATGCAACCGTGCGACACGAGCTTTTGGAGTTTGACGAGCGCCCCATTTTTACCAAAGTGCAAAACTCGCCCCCCACCAAGTACGGGGCAAACGCCCACGTGCGCGGTTCGCTCATCGCGGATGGCTGTGTGATTGAGAACACCGTCATCAACTCCGTCCTCTCGCGCGGCGTGCACGTCGGCAAGGATGCGGTTGTGGAGAATGCCGTTGTGCTGGAACGCTGTCGCATCATCGATAAGGCCCAAATTTCGGGCGCCGTGCTTGACAAAAACGTCGTCCTCGGCGGCAGTACACGCCTGTGCGGCCACCCCACCCTTCCGTTCTTTGTTGAGGAAGGGAAGATCATCGAATAAAAAAAGACGGGCATTACGCAGTTTCTCATAAGGATATTAACTGCGTATAGGCGGTACTCGGTATGTAGGACGGACAGTTTCGGCTGTCCGTCCTATTCCGTTTTGTGGGTTTAGGCAACTTATTCGGGTGCGAGCTTTCCGATATATCGGAAGTAGATGTCTATTTGCTGTGTTGCGGTTTTGCTGTGCTTTGCCGTTCTTTCGTGGATAATGATTCGCTCTATGAATGTGCGAAGCACTTCGGGAGTTAACTCCCTTAAATCTGTGTACTTGTTTGCAATATCCACGAATCTCTCGACATTGGTTGCCGCCGCTTTCAGATCCTCAATCTCTTGCTTGACTATCGGCAATCTCTCGGTGATTTCTCGCTGCTCGGTGTTGTAACCGTCGGAGAGCATACGGAACTGCTCGTTGGTAACCTTGCCGAGAACATTGTCCTCATAGAGTCGCCTGAACAAAGCGTTCAGTTCGTTGTTGCGTTTTTCAAGAGTCGCCAATTCAACCATTTTTGCATTCAGCTCTCTGCGGTTTTCTGCAGAGCTTTTTTGATTTATAAAGCTGACGAACTCGCGGGTTTGGGCGCGTGCGTAGTAGGTGACCTTGCGTATTTCTTCAAGGATGATCTCATCAAGCACCTTTGCTCTGATGGAGTGAGGTGTGCATTGTTCTTCACCCATGTGCTTTCTGTATCGGCTGCAAATAAATCCGTAGGCATCTGTC
>JAZNAM010000015.1:0-4519 GCA_045586515.1 Eubacteriales bacterium | reverse complement strand
ATTTTTTAGAGTAGTTTTCTCTTTCAGAATTGACAAGTTCCAGCACTTGCGTGCTTTATACTCATCTTACTGTTCAATTTTCAAAGACCATTCCGTCTGCCCTCTTTCGTGGCCGACCTTATTATTCTACCACAACAAAATCGTTCTGTCAAGTGCTTTTTCAAACTTTTTTCAAGTTTTTTTGCACTTTTCAAAGCGACTCGTTTTTCGGTAGCCTGATTAGTATATCACAGCCGCATGGGTGTTGTCAAGCACTTTTTCTCTTTTCTTTCTTTTTCCACAAAAAAGCCAAACGCCACAAAAAAAGCGAGCACGTTTTGGCACAAATAACAAAAGGCGCGAGTTTCCTCGCGCCTAACCTTATTCTTGTTCAGCGTCGTACGTTTCTGCTTCATCCGGCAAACGTTCCACGCGCACCTCGTGCGTCATCAAATCATCTGCCGCAATAACAGTCACGGCAAGCCCTTGGTAGGATGTGGCATCTCCCACTTCGGGAATGCAACCGCACCGTTGGGTAAGCCATCCGTTCACGGTTGTGGAAGCAGTTTGTTCGTCTGCATCGACCTCAAAAAACTCAAAGAACTCATCAAGCGAAAGATCCGATCGCACGCGATACGTGTTCTCCGCTTCTGCGACGATCGCAGTGGTGACTTCATCATGCTCGTCCCAAATCTCACCCACAAGCTCTTCAATGATATCCTCCATCGTCACCACACCCAGTGTCATGCCGTACTCGTTAACGACAATCACCATGTGCTTGTGTTCCTTTTGCATATTTTTAAACAGCACGTCAAGCGCCACCGTTTCAGGGACGAAATCAACCTCCCGAACGGCATGCTCCAAACAAAAGCCATCTCTCTTATGTAACAGCAGATATGTTTTGGCATGCAGAATGCCCACGATGTGGTCGATATCCTTTTCGTAAACAGGAATGCGAGAATACCCCTCATTTTCGATAAGCGCAAGGATTTCCTCTTGGCTCGCGTCGCGAGAAACAGCCACCATTGCACTGCGCAACGTCATTACATCAGCAGCGCTACGGTGCTCCAACTTGAACACGTTTTTAATATATTCAATATCGTCTTGCTTGAGCGTGCCCTCGTCAGCCCCCGCATCCAGCATGATCACGATATCTTCCTCAGAAACGCTTTCCTCTTTTTCATTGGGCTTGATGCCAAACAGATGCAACACAGCATTGGTTGAAACAGTGAGGAACCAGATTACCGGGGCGAGCGCCTTGGTGAGAAAAGAAAGCACACCGCACATAGCACGCGCCAACTTATCCTTGTGTTTCATCGCAATACGTTTGGGGACAAGTTCGCCAAGCACCAGCGTGAAATACGACAAAATCAGCGTGATCAAAATAACGGAAATCGTATCGATAAGCGAAGCGTGTGCGGCAAGGTCAAAACGTTGCACCACAAAAAGCGTCAGCCGCTCTGCAAAGTTGTCCGCCGCAAACGCGGAACCGAGAAAACCCGCAAGTGTAATGCAGACTTGTATCGCCGACAAAAAGCCCGTGGGATTCTCAATAATTCTCAGTAGTTTCCCCGCCTTTTTATCTCCGCCTTCCGCCTGTACACGCACCTTTTTCTCATTAACAGAAACCATTGCGATTTCGGTAGCGGCAAAAAGTGCATTCACCAAAATCAGTATAAATTGTAGTAATAGTTGCTTTATAATGTCCATTGTAACCCTCCATTTTTAATGTTGTAATGTTTGAATATCATTTCAAGCATCAGCAACGACGCATATACGGCACGCGCAAGCAAGGCGCACGCCACGCCAAAAACGGATCAAGGACACCAGTGCTCAAAGCTCCCCATAAAGGGCAACTTCGCGGTAACGGATCCACAAAACCAACTCCTTTCTCAACATTTTATTTTACAATATCTTATTATAACACATTTTCTTTAAAATTGCAAGTGGTTCGCAAACAATCTGCATCCGTACAAACCCATATACGCAACCATCTTCTCTGCACGCCGTGCTATATAATTAGGAAGCATTTGGCGCGTGTGTTTGCTTTCTCGTTCAAGAAGCGGAACTATTTGCTCTTACCGCAAGATTGTGATTGATTCGAGCACCCGAATCTTGGACCAACCGGTTGGGATGAGATTGAAGTCCCGAAGACACCAAAACAAAAGAGGGATAACCTTCACGGTTATCCCTCTTTTGTTGGTGGGCCATCAAGGGCTCGAACCTTGGACCAACCGGTTATGAGCCGGTGGCTCTGACCAACTGAGCTAATGGCCCGTATATTTCAATATTATATCCATACAGCAAACAAAAGTCAAGGGGAAGTTTGAAAAATACATCACGCAAAAAATGGCGAATAATTTTGATGCCCACGTGCCAGGTTTCGCCCTTGTTTGCAAAGCGGACAAGTTATACTGTCAGTGCAACACAAAATTTGGGAGGTTCAACATGAAAACTCGCACCATTACAGCACTTTTACTGATGTTTATCCTACTTTTGCTCTCATCTTGCACAACGGGCGCAGACGCACCGGATACGGGGAGTGACGCAGACGTAGACGTAACGCAATACGTCACCGTGATCACATCGCTGGAAACCGAGCTTCAACGCCAAAAGGAAAGTTTTTCGATCAAGGAGCTTGCCTACAAGACCGAAATTTCCGACCTACAACAGCAAATCAACACACTTGTTACCCAGATTGAGCAAAGCGAAACGCAAAATCTCACCTTCACCTATCGTTTGGAAAACGGCGAAGCGATCATCACAGGATACAGCGGCGGCGCATCAATTTTGCGGATTCCCGCAACACTGGACGGTTACCCCGTGGTTGCGATTGGTGAGCGCGTATTTGAAAACAAGGACATTGCGGCAGTCGTTCTCCCCGATGGGATGCGCGAGATCGGTTGGTTCGCCTTTTACGGCTGTGCAAACCTCTCCAATATCACAATTCCCGCAAGTGTGACAAACATCGGCTACGCCGTGTTTGACGGCTGTAGCGATCTGCACATTTACTGTCCCGTCGGCTCCTACGCCGAGAAATTCGCAAAAAGCTACGGCATTTCTTGCGTGACAAGCTGACTTTTTTTCAATACCCCCTACCCAAAACATAAAAAGTATGGTATACTTACTATATCTTACTATGAAAAAGGGGGTGGGCGCGTGCGCACGAGAGAGGATATTGCCAAGGCCAAGGAACGCAGAAAAAAGCTGATTACGACAATCGTTGTTCGTCTTTTGATTCTGCTGCTTTTACTCACGCCGACCTATATTGCGATCGCTTCATACGCATCGCAAAAGAACGCCCCTGTGGAGGATAATCTCCCTGTATTTGACGCCATACACCTTACCGGTCCGTCCGGAAAGGAGATCCCCTCGCTTGCCGAGGGCGACACACTGCTCTCGGTATTTCTCCCCCTTTTTGGCAATACCGGCAAAACCGACAGTATCCCCCCCACACATAAGAATGGCGCGTACACTGCCGTCATGAAAAGCGGAAGCGAGGAGGAGCAGTACACCTTCTATTTCGCCCCCTACTCCACGGATTGCTACTACACAACGCCCGCGGGCGAATCTTTCCTATGCGCAAACAACGAGAAGACCGAAACATTCCTCAACAGTGCCTACTCCTACGAACTGTACGAGGGCGCGAAAGTGCCGACACTTTCCACTGCCGTCACAGACGCGGTTTCTCCCTCGCTCGTATCCTGGCACTATCGCACCAAGAACGGCACGTTTTCCGCACTTACACAAGCAACCGTGGCAAGCAATACGCTGACCTATCCCATCGCGGCTAACGACGTGGTGTTCTATTTCTCCACCCTGCCCGACGCACACGAGATCACGATCAAACACGGCGAAAGGGTGCTGTATAACGGCACCGTGGACGGCATTTCCCTCTCCATTGAGGAACAAACAGATCTACTTGATGTGGAGATCAGCGCCACCTATCACGAGCGCGCCGACCGCGATTTCTACGGCACGATCTCCTACCATTTCCAAATGGAGATGGTGGAAGCGGCAGACTTTATCCCGGCAACCGAGCGCGTACAGGTGGGCAACTACTTCATCGTGCGTTGCGCGAACGTCAACAACACGGACAAGCTGACCATCAACGCCACCCCTGCCAATATCACCCCCGTGCTCTTTGCACGCGGTGAGTTCATCTACATTGCATTCCCCGCCGACGAGGTGGGGACGCACACGCTCCAGATCACGTACGGTACCATTTCCAAGAGCTTCGAGCTGGTGGCAACCGCCCCCATGGGTATGATGCACACACCCGAAACGGGCGCACTTGGTACGGATTATCTGGCACTATTGCAAACGACGCTCCCCTCGCTCGTCGCTGAGAAGGGCGCAAGCGTTACGCGCACACTCGTCACCGACGCGACCAAGATCCCGAGTGGCAATTTTGCCGCCGTGAACGCGCCGCGCATTTTCTCCTACGGCGATACCCTCACCCTTGGCGGTGTGGCACACGAGGACAAGCCGTTGCCCTTTAGCCTATACCGTATCGACGGTAACGTGACCGCCCTCTCTG
>JAZNAM010000014.1:0-2927 GCA_045586515.1 Eubacteriales bacterium | reverse complement strand
GCTACGATCCGACTTGCTCGTCTGTGAAGGTCTTTTCCAAGTCCTCGTGATGACTTACCATGTATTCAAGTAGCTCCTTCATCTCCTTGGAGTTGTTTCTGCTGTCCTCTTGCGGAATGATGTTTCCGTGCCATAGTTCCTTGATTACATCATTCATTATTAACCTCCATAACAACAGAGGACGACTCATTACCGACTTTGCTCGGTTTTGAATCGTCCTCTTGACTTATATTTAATGCTTCTTCAATCGTGTGTGCTGTCACGAGTTTACCTATCCAATCGGCAAGCTCTACTGTATTCATATTCTTACCTCGACACTTTTCAAGATCTTTAATGACTTTCTTAAGTACCTTTTCACTTGCTTTGGGATACATGTTTTTTAACGCTTGCAATATCATTTTGTTACCTCCTGTGATTTGGTAACACCCACAATACCACAGAAGAGAGCATAAGTCCAGCACTTTTTCGAAAACAAATCCAACTTTTTTCGTCGGGCTTATTCTTTGTTTATTGCGACGCAAATTTTGGGGAGGGAAGTATAAAGAAAAATGCAACACATACTTTTCGTCCATGTTGCATTTTTCTTCGTTAGCCACTCTCAATCGGCGTTTTCTCTTGGGTTCAACTTAATATCCTTATGAGAACCTGCCTTTGCCCGTCTTTTTTATTTGGTTTTGCGCAGTGCGGCTTTTGCGCGATCGAACCAGCGAGCACCGCGCGGTGCGGTGGTGATGTCGCAGATCGTGAAAATGATGAAGTAGAGCAAAAGCGCCACCGCCGCGATGGTGGGATAGCGCAAAAAGGGTACGCCCTCAAAGGGAGAGTGAAGAATGAACATGGAGTTGACGTCGTATGCCGCTTCGGTGCTGACCAGTGCGCTGAACACGAGGTTACAGTAGAGCCCGATGATGTACATTGCCAAAACGGATATGGTGATATTGCGCATGTTTCGCGCGAAGTTCGGGCGCAGAAGTCCAAACACAGGGATCAGCAATACGTTAAACAGGAGCGTCGCGTGCGCCACGATGCTTTTGGTGACCTCAAAGTCTGCAAGGGTGGGGTTCACAATGAAATCTACGTTGGCAAACATGCCGACAAGCGTGGAGATGATGCCAAACCAAAAAACATAGTCGGAAAGTAGCAGGGCAACCTTGCTGTTCTTGTTTCGGACAAGCCCCAAGAAAAGGGCGCACCACATCACAACGTTGCACGGGTAGATGGGCAAAATCAAGTTCGGGTTGTTGCCGAGATACTCCACGCCCGCACCCGTGAAAAACAGGTGATACAAAAACGAGCTGTAATGAAATGCAATGGTCACAAGCGGTGCAACTAGGAAAAGTACGCGCCGGGCGCGTTCGCTGCGCACCCATTTTTTGGTGACAATAAGTAACGCCACTATGATGAGTATTAAAACGAGGTTAAAAAGAATAAGCGTTCCCATTTTTCCGCCTTTCGTAATGTTGACAAGATGATACGAGTAGTATAGCACACAATCCCCCAAAACGCAAATGTTTTTTTCGCAACGGGGAAAAAAGACGGGGCAATGCCCCGTCTTTTTTTACGCAGTTACCCTCGTCACGGAAAAGTCATTTGCGCCAAAGGCGTAAAGATAGCCGTCGATGACTACGGCGCGCTTTTGGTAGTTGTCACCCGCAAGGGGAATGTCGCAAAGCACGTTGAGTTTGTAGTGATCGAAGTGGAGCAGCACGTAGCGGCTCGCCTCATCGCCGCCGTCGCGTAGCGTGATGCCAAGGCCCACAAGGCCGTTTTCGCGGTCGATGAGGTAGGATTTATAGTTCGCGCTGTACTCGGCGCGCGTTACCTCATACTTGCAAACAGAGGAAACGCCCGTTTCGTTCTCCTCATAGATCTCGATCTTGACGGTGTCAAAGCTGTTGCCCACACCAATGCCAAGCAAGAATCCATCGCCGAAATTTACAAGCGACGAGGAGAAGCCCTCGATTGTGCCCGTGTCCTTGTAGGTGATATTGTGAAGGTCGGAAAGGTCGAAGAAAAACACAGGGTCGGAGAGAACAAGTGACGTGCACACATAAGCGTTGTCGCCGTCAAAGCGCGCAGATTGCACAGATTCTCCCGCGGGGGCAAAATTCTCCACAGCGGCAATGATCGCAAAATCGGAAAGCCGCACGCAGAAAAGCGAAGCGTTTATCTGGCTGTTTCCCACAAAAGAAACGGTGTCCGATGACTTGTTTTCCTTGTACTGTGAGGTGCGCGTGGTGGTAGCTACGCGGAGCACGCCCTCGTGTTCGTCAAGGGAGTACTGATCCTTTACCTCACCCACCACCTTGAAACTACCCTTGTAGGTGAGCGTTTCCGTCGTGTAGGAAAGGCAGGAGATTTCGGTCATCGCGCGATTGATGAACGTGCCGCCGTCCCGATTGCTCTCCTCGTAGTAGTTGTGCGTTGCGTACACGTTGTCGCGCGATACGTAAAGCTCACTTGAGTAGGAGAGGAAGGCGTTTGCGCCTTCGCTGGCAAGCGTTTCGGCATCCAGCTTGCACACCACCGTATAGCGCGGCGAGGTCAATACGTCGGGGGAAATGATGCAGTCAAAGGGAATGCTCGAAGCACCGTTTCCGTCGTCGATCTGGGGGATAAAGGTGCGCTCGTCGGAGAAGTCGGGGTTGTAGCCAACGTAGAAGTTGCACACCAACAATAATTTGCCGTCCACAAGGCGAGAGGAGAGGTAATCACCCGTCACGCGCAACGCGTGCTTCTTGGTAATGGCGGTAGGATTGCTTACGTCAAGCGAGACCGCGCTCACGATGGCACCCTCTTCCTTGTCGGTATAGGCGTAGAGATAGGTGAGCGTGCGGCAGTCCGCCGACAGGTAAAATTCAATCGGATACACGTGGGCATAGTAGGCGCCATCGGGAGTCGGTATCACATAGAAGTCGGAGGCCAAG
>JAZNAM010000013.1:0-4475 GCA_045586515.1 Eubacteriales bacterium | reverse complement strand
GACAAAACTGCCGTGATTGAAGCGAAGCTCGAATGCGGAGAGCTTGATTTCGGTATCGTTGAAGGTGATATATGCTCTGAGCATTTGAAGAAGACGCCGTTTGGAGAGGATCGTCTGATTGCGGTCTGTTCTTCCAATTATTCCGCACCTTCGAAAATTACGGTCGATGATATTATCTACCATCCCCTACTTTTGCGTGAGCGCGGTAGTGCTTCGCGAGATTTGTTTGACGGTGTACTTACAGAGAAGCGTTTGGTAGCAAAGCCGTTTGTGGAGTCAGTCAGCAATGAAGTCTTGATTTCCTTTGCCGAGGCAGGTCACGGCATTGCTGTATTACCCAAAGGTATTGTAAAATGTGCAATCTTACGACATACGCTCTGTGAAATCAAGATTGAAAACACCTCCTTGATAAGAACTCATTACGTTCTGATACACAAAAACAAACGTTTGAACTCTGTATGCAAGGAAGCGATGGATATTATTTTTGAAAATTGATTTATCATAGAGAGTTCACGATATAAATGGCTGACGTTTTTTCGTCAGCCATTTATATATCAACATAGCAATATCTTCCATCAGCAAGTCTTTCAATTTGAATGTTGAACACCTCTTTTATTTTCAACCCGAGTAAGATATGTTTGAAGATGAAAAGCGCGATCCCGATAAAGAACCCGCCGAAATGTTTCGCTTTGTCAAAGTGATGGAATAAATAGTAAGGGCTGACCGAACGTCAGCCCCAAAATTATGAAATTAATGTTTCAATGGCTATTTGCATACCGAGCTTGAAAGCATATTCAAAGATGGCAGCCTCCGCCAAGCTCATATATTCACTCCAACAATCATCGAACTTCTCAAAGATTTTCTTTTGCTCATCATTCAAGGTTTTGAGCAAATCATCGTGATGCCGAGCCATATATTCCATAAGCTCTTTCGTTTCCGGGGAGTTGTTTCTGCTGTCAGTTTACGGACACACGTTTCCGTGCCATAGCTCTTTTATCACTCTCATACGTACACCACCTCCCGCAAAACGATTTCCTCTGCGCTTGCCTTGATATTGTTCATCTCGGCAACCCAACAGAGCGTATCGCGGGCTTTCAAATCCTCGTCTATACCTCTTTCAGCAGCAAGCCGGGTGATAATACTTTCTACCATTTGCTTGGCTTCAAAATCAATCTCACAGAGCCGCTGATTGAGCACACCTTCCGAGAGAAGATTGGTGTAGCGCCCCTTGCGATGCTCTTTGAGATATTCGAGGTGCAATCTTCCGTACTTGCCGATCTCCTTTTGTTCGGGGAGCTCAAGCAAGGGGTAATATTGCTCGCCTCTGAGTTCATAGATGATTCCGTTCTGTTCAATGTACTTTTTCATCTTATTGCACCTTCCTTTTCTTTGGTGCTTTAAGTGTACTATAAAGACAGAAAATCTGCAAATGTGCAAAAAAGAAAAATACGAGAAACACCGAAATGTTCTCGTATCTTTCTTTGCCTTCGCAATGCTCGTATTTCTTAATTCTTGAAAACTGTCCTTAAGGGAACTGAGCATTTGGTGCGCCTTTTTTTGTTCAACCCCTTGCAATTAGAAAAAAAGTATTGTATAATAAATATAACAATGCGCACGTGTACCCTTTTGGCACGGTTGCGCGATGTAAGATCTGTATGGGTCAAACCCAAAGGAGGACTTTACATGAAGAAGCATTTTCGCCGTTTCGGGCTTTGCCTCTCAATCGCACTGATCGCTCTCACGCTGATTTGCGTAGGTCTTGTGACCGCGTCCGCTGAGACGCCCAAGGCGAGCTTGTGCCCGAAGACCGGCACTACACACAAAATCGTGGGTCTTGAGCACACCCCTGCCGCCGCGCCCACCTGCACGGAGGACGGTAACGTAGAGTCTTGGTACTGCGTCAGTTGTCAGACCTACTTCGCAAACGTCACCTGCACCGTAAAGCTTGGTCAACTTGGTGACGAGGCCGCTTTGGTGCTTCCCGCTACGCATGATATGGCAGCTGCCACTTGCGACGCGCCCAGCACCTGCAAGAATTGTGATCACACCGAAGGCGAAGCGCTTGGTCATAAGTTCACTGTGTTTGTATCCTGCACCGAACCCTACAACTGCTCTGTGTGCGGCACGGCTGACGAGGAGATCGTGGGCCACACCTGGCGTGCGGCAACCTGCCTCGCCCCCAAGACCTGCACCGTGACGAACTGCACTGCCACCGAGGGTGTGGCAAACGGACACTCCTGGGCGGCTGCCACCTGTGAGACTCCCAAGACTTGTAACGTTTGCACCGCAACCGATGGCAAAGCGCTTGGTCACAAGTGGGTGGATGCTGACTGTGTAACCGCCGCAACCTGCTCCGTTTGCAAGGATACCCATGGCGACGCACTCGGTCACAACTGGGTTTCTGCTGATTGCATGACTCCCAAGACCTGCACCGTATGTGCCGCAACCGAAGGCACGGCGCTTGGCCACGATTGGAGCGAAGCAGACTGTGCCACCCAGTCCTACTGCAAGCGTTGCAACAAGGACGGCGCATGGGGCGCACACGTGGACGCTGATGAGGACAAAACGTGCGACATCTGCGATGCACGCACCAACCGCGCGGATGGCCCCCTCAAGGCATTCATCCCCAACTACACGGGTCGCGTATTCCTTATCATCGGTCTTTCCCTTGCTACCCTTTCGGGTCTGTTCTGCCTGTACTGGTTCGTACTCCGCATCCAGATCCCCAAAGCTTGGCGCAAGCTGATTAACTATCTCGAAAATCTCTAATACATAAACAAAAAAAGGTCGCTCCCGCGACCTTTTTTTAATATCCGCCAGCGCTAAACGCTGTCGGTATGTAGCCACATTGAAAGCTTTACAAGGCGCATGCAAGATGAAGAAACGTTCCTTTTTAGAAAAACACAGTTCTTGTGACGCGCGTGCGCGTTTGATACAATTAAATTGACATAGTATATTATATAACCGACGGCGCGAAGCGCCACGGTAGGAAAAGGAGAGCTACTATGAACGCAAAGCATTGGATCAAAGCCCCCCGCGACATGGGCGGTTCGGCTGTGGAGTTCCGCCGCCATTTCAAGACGACGAAAAAGATTGCCACGGCAACGATCAACGTCACCGCGATGGGCGTATACGCACTCTACCTCAACGGAAAAAGACTCCTGGACAATGGTGTGCTGACCCCCGGCTTTACGGGCTATAAGAACCACGTGCAGTATCAGACCTATGACGTGAGCGCCGCGCTTCGCGCAGAGAACGACCTCACCATTGCCGTTGCCCCCGGTTGGGCGGTCGGCAACATGGGCTACCAGGGCAAGGACAAAAACTTCTACGATGCGGTTGCCGTCATTGGCGAACTTGTGATCCGCTACACGGACGGCACGAAGGCCGTGGTCAACACGGGCAGCACGTTTGACGTGTACACCTCGCCCGTCATCTACTCTGATATTTACATGGGTGAAACGCTTGACCTTTGCCACCGCCCCCAGTATGTTGGCAAAGCTGTTCATGCCGAGGTTTCCTCGCGCCTCGTTCCCCAGGTGGGCGAGCTGATCCGCGAGCAGGAGCGCATTGCCGCTGCCGAGCTGATCGTGACCCCCAAGGGCGAGCGCGTGATCGACTTCGGCCAGAACATGACGGGCTACGTAGAGTTCTCCGTCAAAGCAAAGCGCGGCGAGCGCATCCGCCTCTCCTTTGGCGAGGTGCTTGATCGCGACGGCAATTTCTATAACGCAAACTACCGCACCTCGCGCAACGACGTGGTATACATCCTGGACGGTCGCAAGAACGTCTTAAAGCCCACGTTCTCTTTCCAGGGCTTCCGCTATATCCGCCTGGACGAATACCCCGATATCGACGTGAATCTCGCTGACATTACCGCCATCGTGGTGCACTCCGAGCTGCGCCGCACGGGCACGTTCACCTGCGGTAACGAGCGCGTCAACCAACTCTATCGCAACACCGTTTGGGGCCAAAAGGCCAACTACCTGGATATCCCCACCGACTGCCCGCAGCGCGACGAGCGCCTTGGCTGGACGGGTGACACCCAGGTGTTCAGCCGCACCGCGGCCCTGAACTTCGACGTGCGCCGCTTTATGGACAAGTGGCTCCTGGATCTGCGCGCCGAGCAGGACGCAGACGGCGCCGTACACGGCGTTTGCCCCTCCCCCTTCCTTGATGGCACCTACAACACGCGCGTTTCCGCCGCGTGGGGCGACTCCGCTTGCATCGTGCCCTGGCAGATGTACATGGCGTACGGCGACAAGAAGATCCTTGCTGAGAACTTCGACATGATGAAGCGCTGGGTCGACTACATCCACAACTTTGGCAAGGAAGAATTCCTCTGGATCGGTGGCAACCACTACGGTGACTGGTAGGCAATGGTCGCGGGCGGCGACTACTACCACGGCGCCACCCCCTATGACCTGATCGCATCCGCTTACTTCGCTTACTCCACCTCGCTTGTGATCAAAGCG
>JAZNAM010000012.1:0-2470 GCA_045586515.1 Eubacteriales bacterium | reverse complement strand
GCTAGGCGCGACCGCGCCCACGGACGACGCGTATTTGTATACGTCGAGGTCGTGGGCAAGAAAGCAACGACGCAATGCGACGCTTGTTTCGCAGCGCCATCAATCGTTGCGCGAGAACCAAGCAGTGCTAGGCGCGACCGCGCCCACGGATGACGGCGTATTTGTATACGTCGAGGTCGTGGGCAAGGAAGCAACGACGCAATGCGACGGTTATCTCACAACGAAGTTGACGATACGTCCAGGAACAACAATCTCTTTAACGATTTCTTTTCCCTCAAGCAATGCTGCGATGCGCTCGTCCGCCTTAGCAAGAGCGGACATCTCCTCACGGGAGGCATCGGCGGGCATCTGTACGACTGCCTTCAGCTTGCCGCACAGCTGTACTGCAACGTTTGCGGTAGCAAGCACGGTCTTTGCCTCGTCGTAAACAGGCCACTCGGCAAGCGAGCAGAAGCCTTCTCCGCCAAGCTTCTCATAAACCTCCTCGCACAGGTGAGGCGCAAAGGGGCAAAGAAGCGTGACAAGGGTCTTTGCCTCATCGACGGTAATCGTACCAACGCGCTCGATCTCGTTGAGTAGTTCCATCATCGCAGCAATCGCGGTGTTAAACTTCATCTCCTCAATATCGGAGCTAACCTTCTTGATGGTTCTGTGGAAAGGCGTTTCCAGATCCTTGGTTACGCCGTTACCGTTTGCCTTATCGGCAAGCTGTGCCACACGGTCAAGGAAGCGCTTGCAACCGCGCACGCTGCTCTCGGACCAGGGTGCAGCAGAAGCGTAATCGCCCATGAACAGGATATACACGCGCAGGGTGTCTGCACCAAACTCGTCCGCAACAGAGAGCGGGTCAACCACGTTGCCGCGCGACTTGGACATCTTCTGTCCATCAGGGCCAAGGATAAGACCCTGTGCGGTACGTTTTGCGTAGGGCTCTGCGGTGGGTACTACGCCGATATCATACAGGAACTTGTGCCAGAAACGGCTGTAAATCAGGTGGCGCGTCACGTGCTCCATACCGCCGTTGTACCAGTCAACAGGCAGCCAGTATGCAAGCTTCTCGGGGTCAGCCAGCACGTCCTTGTTGAGCGGATCGATGTAGCGCAGGAAGTACCAAGAAGAACCTGCCCACTGGGGCATGGTATCGGTCTCGCGGCGCGCTTTGCCACCGCACTTGGGGCAGTTGCACTGCACGAAGGAATCGATCTTGGCAAGGGGGGATTCGCCGCCCTCACCGGGCTCGAAATTCTCCACCACAGGCAAACGCAGCGGCAACTCCTCGTAAGGAACAGCTACCATGCCGCACTTATCGCAATGCACGATCGGGATGGGCTCGCCCCAGTAACGCTGACGGTTGAACGCCCAGTCCTTCATCTTATACTGCACGCCTTCTTCGCCAATGCCTTTCTCAGCAAGCACGGCGATCATACGTGCAATCGCTTCCTTCTTGTTGGTGATGCCGTCAAGGAACGCGGAGTTGACCATCTCGCCGTCGCCAGCATACGCCTCAACGGAGATGTCGCCACCCTTGATGACCTCGATGATATCAAGGCCAAACTTCTTGGCAAACTCATAGTCGCGCTCATCATGCGCGGGCACTGCCATAATCGCACCCCTGCCGTAGCCCATCATAACATAGTCGGAGATATAGATCGGCACCTCACAGCCCGTAAGAGGGTGGATGGCGCTCAGCCCCTCGATACGAACGCCCGTCTTGTCCTTGGTGAGCTGTGTGCGCTCAAACTCGGTCTTCTTGGCACATTCCTCACGGTAAGCGTCAAGCGCATCCATGTTGCCAATCACAGCGCGGTTCTTTTCAATAATGGGATGCTCGGGCGCAATAACCATGAAAGTCACACCGTAGAGCGTATCGGGGCGCGTGGTGTAAATGCGGAGCTTGTCCTCACCATTGTTCAGTGCAAAGTTGACGAATGCACCTGTGCTTCTGCCGATCCAGTTCACCTGCTGCATCTTGACGTTGGGCAGGTAATCAACCGTTTCAAGGCCCTCCAAAAGCTTGTCTGCGTAAGCGGTAATACGCAGATACCACACGTCCTTGGACTTTTGCACGATGTCGCTGTGGCAGATGTCGCACTTGCCGCCCTGGGAGTCCTCGTTGGAAAGAACGACCTTGCAGCTGGGGCAGTAGTTGACCAGCGCAGTGTCGCGGAACACCAGCCCGTTCTCAAACATTTTGAGGAAGATCCACTGCGTCCAACGGTAGTAATCAACGTCGGTAGTATCAATCACGCGCGACCAGTCAAACGAAAAACCGACACGCTTCAATTGCTCGGTGAAGTGCGCAATATTTTGGTCGGTAACAACGCGCGGGTGGATACCCGTCTTGATCGCGTAATTCTCCGCGGGAAGCCCAAACGCATCGAATCCAAGCGGGTAGAGGACGTTATAGCCCTGCATACGGCGCTTACGAGAGATCACCTCAAGCCCCGAATATGCCTTGATATGCCCAACG
>JAZNAM010000011.1:0-32634 GCA_045586515.1 Eubacteriales bacterium | reverse complement strand
AAGGGCAATGGCGTGGATAAGGCCGCGTTTGACTCCTATGTCGCAGCACTGAGGGGCGAGGGATTCACTGTGCTCACCGAAAGCAATGCTGAGGGTAGCTATTTCGTGACGTTGACTGATGCGGCAAACAAGAAAATGATCCACGTGTCTTACGAAGCATACGCGCATGCAAACGATACTGTGGCAGGGCGCGAATGGGCGGCGGCACACGGCAGCGAGAGCGCGATCCGCGTGATCACGGCGTATGGGAATGATTACTATGGTTATATAGGGAATACGCGCCCCGAAGGGTTCACCGTCATCGAAGAGAGCAAAACGTATGAATCGGGTTGGCGCAAAATTTACTATTCTTATGACGGTTCTATTTCTGCTTATTTGAACATCCTTGTCAGCAAGGGTTTTTCGACGGTTTTCAAAGATCAAGATACAGGTGCGTTCCTTGTCCAAAATACGAAGGGTGAGCGCGTTTATGCGTACGTTGCTGCTGACAGAGGTAGGAATTGTATTGCTACGTGCTATTATACGCCCGGTGTGATTGAGCTGCCGAACGTGCTTTACAACGCGAACCAGTCCTACACCAAGGTGACAGATACCAAGATTGTTTCGATTGATCTTTCCGCCGTGGCAGATAAAGGCGCTACGTTCTCGTACGGTACGGGTTATATCATCATGTTGGAGGATGGCCGCTTTGTGATTATCGACGGCGGCAGTAATGATGGTGGCACCTCGGGCAATCGTGCTTGGGCGCAAGTGCAAAATTTCTGGTCGATTATAAAGGCGCTATACAAGGATGTGTATGGCGTAGAGCCTTCGTCAAGTAGTCCTGCACGTATTGCTGCATGGATTCTCACACATCCACACGGCGATCACACCAATATGTTCTGGGATTTTACCAGATACTGGAACACTGCTGCCGGCAAGGCGGACGGAGCACATTTTACGATTGAATATGTGATTGCAAATTCTCCCGACTATACCATGCTGTATAATACGGGCGAACCCTCTATGAACATTAGCTGGGAACTTGCCAAATTCCAACAGAACTTAAAAGGCAATTTCAAGTTTGTGCGGCCGCAGACCGGACAGAAGCTCTATTTAGCAAATCTTGAAATTGAAACGTTGTTCACGCACGGCGATTTGAACCCCCAACGCATCGTGACGCTCAACGATTCGTCAATCGTGCAGCGTCTTACCTTTGTGCGCACTGCGGACGGGGGCGGCGCGCGCACGGTGAACCATAACACCGCAAGTGCGTCAAGCAAAACGAGCTTCCTTTCCACCGGCGATGCTTACCGTTGGAGTGGCCGATGGATGGCGGCGATGTATGGCACATATCTGAGGACCGATATGGTGTCGGTTGCGCACCATGGCGGCCCCGGTGTCACGGCTGAGTTCTATGATCTGGTTTCGTCTACGGTTGTTTGGTGGTCGAATCAAACGAACAGTGTTTATGGTTCTTATTTGGATCCAAAGGGGACAGCTTGGAACTATAAGGTGGATCAGCATCTTGCTTATGATGTAGATTCGGTGCAATACGTTTATGTTGCAGACGACTACCATATCACACTTGTGCTGAGGGAAGATGGCCCTGATTACGATGGCATTTACAATGCGACGGACAAGAAGGCGATTGACTACTATTCGGCATCCAAATCCGAGTTGAAGACGGGCAGCGCGTCCGCGGAGTCCGACAGAAAAAGTATGTGTGCTTCCAAACCCATTGCAATCAAGAAAATCTAACGAAAACACCAACACGGTTTTGGCCGTGTTGGTGTTTTGACGGACGCCCATTGACGGCGTTTTATAGTACGAAGGGAAGAGATCGATGAAAAGAAAAATCTGGCTGATAGCGGGTATAGCGCTTGGAGTGCTGTGTGTTCTGCTCATAGTTGGCGTGGTGCTGACAATATACCTGAAAAATAAAGCCAAAGATGACGCCCATAACGAGGACGAAAACGCCATTGTCGCTGTGGAGTACGGCGCGCGCGTTGACGTGGATCTCACCGGCTATCGCATTTTGTACGCCACAGAGGTGTCGAGTGCGTTCCGTGAAAAGGTGGTGTTGCTTGGCACGCGTATTGCTACATTTACCGGGGTAGGTGTAGAGGCGGATGCCCATGCCGAGGGTAAGGTGATCGAAATCAAGACGGACGCCGATGATGCTGACATTGAGGGGCACGGCTTTGTGATCCGTCGTGGCGAAGATCGCATTACGATTGTCGGTACCTCGGCGCTGATTACGCAGATGGGTGTGGATTATTTCATGAACACGTACCTGACAGGTGAGACCGTTTCGCTCCCCGAACGGGCGGTTTCCGACGAGTACGATATGATAGAAATCAGCGCCACAAAGCAAGACAAATACTATATTGTATATAGCGAAGATCTTGACGCCAGCCCGCAGAAGGCGGACAAGGACATGTCGAACAATGCGGACGTGTATTATGGCAACAGCTCGGAAACGGGATGTGATTACGCGTATGATGTGGCAAATAAGCTCATGGAAATGATTGCGCTTTCCACCACTCGAAAGGATACGCAAAGCGTGCAGGACAAGGAGATTCTGGTTGGCAGAACCAGCCGCGAGCAGACCGCAAGGGCGCTTGCTTTACTTCAAGGTCACGAATATGGCATCATGGTGATTGATGGTCGCGTAGTGATTACGGGATATAGCCAGGCAGCCTTGCACAAGGCGGCTCCGCTTTTCTATGATTATCTATCCGACGCGAAAGACGCAGAGGGAAAGATCTTGTTTCCACGCAATTTGCGCATGATCGGGGAAGCGAGCGATCGCTGGCTTACGGATGTCACGTTGCCCTCCGGTCTGCCGCTTGATTGCACCGCAGATGACGGCGACGGCGTATTCCAATATCTCTACACAGGTAACGATGCCGTGAACAAGGCGGCGTTTGATGCTTACGTGGAAACGCTGAAGGGTGAGGGCTATGTTGTGGTTACCGAGAGCAATGCCGAGGGCAGCCACTTTGTTACACTCACCGATGCGGCAAGAGCAAAGATGATCCACGTGGCCTATAATGCGTACGCGCACAAGGACGATAACACCGCAGGCAAGGAATGGTTATATAGTTCGCCTGCTATTCGCGTGACAACCGCGTATACGAGTTCATACACAGGGCATTTTAACGACGTTAAGCCGACGTCGGGTTATGCCGCTTCCAAAGAGTATAAAACGTATGAATCGGGTTGGCGTGAGGTGTATTACTATAATCCTACTTTTGATTTTGCTGTCTACCGTGATACGCTTGAGAAGAAGGGGTATACCGTGCTCGTGGCAGATCGCGTGGAGGACGTGGTCGTGATGCAGAAGAGCGCAACGGGTGAGCGCGTCACTGTGCGTATTGCCGATGACAGAACGCTTTCCACGGGAGATAAGTCCTATACGCAGGCGATCTCCGTGCGCTATTTTACTCCCGGAATCGTGGAACTTCCTGAGAGCACCTTGCTGGATGCCAATCAGAGTTATGCCAAGGTGACAGAGAGCAAGATTGTGTCGATTGACCTTTCTGCCGTAGAAAAGTTTGACATTAGTGGAACCTACGGCACGGGTTACGTGATGCTGCTGGAAGATGGACGCTTTGTTGTCATTGATGGCGGTGCATCGGATAGCGGCAAGACCGAGGAGGCAACGCTTGCGCAAGTGAAGAACGTGTGGTCAATCCTCTCGTCGCTGTATACACAAGTGTACGGCAAGGAGCCCACCCCTGATAATCCCGTAAAAATCGCGGCGTGGATCATCACACATGCGCACGGTGACCATATAAACATGTTCTGGGATTTTGCCAACCGCTACGGCGGCGGAACGGGACCTAATACCATCGGGGCTTATGCAACGCTGGAGTATCTCATCGCAAATTCTCCCGATTTTACAACTATGTACAACACGGGTGAGCCGAACATGACGTTCCCGCGCGAGATGGCGAAATATCAGCGTTATTTTAAGGATGGGTTTACTTTTCTCAAGGCGCAGACGGGTCACAGATACTATTTTGCCAACCTGGAGATTGAAACACTGTTTACCCAGGGCGACCTTAACCCTCAGCGTATCGTGACGTATAATGATACCTCTATGATACAGCGCCTTGCGTTCCGCTCCACAGCAAACGGAACGGGTGAGCGAACCGTCCAACACAAAGCGAGCGCCGACACGTGCACGACCTTCCTGTCTACAGGCGATGCGTATCGCTGGGGTGGAAGATGGATTGCGGCGATGTATGGCAGTTATCTGAAAACCGATATGGTGTCGGTTTCGCACCACGGTGGCCCTGGCATGACGGCAGAGGTTTATGACTTAATTGCGCCCAAGGCGGTGTGGTGGTCGATGAATAAGTCTAACGCGCACGGTGCATATGCTACGGGAACCAGTTGGTACGCCAAGGCGGATCAGCATCTCCTTTATACGCTTGCCTCGGTGGAATATATTTACGTGGCAGACGACTATCACATGACGCTTACGCTTAGCGCGGACGGCGCGC
The DNA here is from genome assembly GCA_045586515.1 of Eubacteriales bacterium. Classification (GTDB taxonomy): domain Bacteria; phylum Bacillota; class Clostridia; order Oscillospirales; family CAG-272; genus Firm-07. Next base: position 28,141 of record JAZNAM010000011.1, on the reverse strand, counting down.
GTTACGATGCGATTTGCGATGCTGTGACGGGGGAAAAGATCTCTTATTTTGTCACAAGCAAGAACATGAGCCAAGCGCAAAAGGACGACATGCGAGAGAAAAAGCCTGTTGCCATCCACAAAACGTAAAGAAACTTAAAAAAGCACCCGACGGAAATCCGTCGGGTGCTTTGTGTTATAGGAATAGTTCTACAACGAAAACGGCGACACACGCAGCAGCGGCAACAAGAGGGAGCTTGCAGCGGAGCAGCGAGAGGGTGACTGCAACGGCAAGTGCCGCGAGTGCTGACCACACTGAAGCGGTGGTAAACAGTATGGCGGGGAAGGTCATTACCGAGAGAGTGACGAAGGGGACATAATATAAAAAGGAGCGTATCGTGACGTTCTTGATTTCACGGCGAATGAGAACGAGCGGTGCCACGCGGATCGCATACGTCACGGCCGCCATGACAAGAATGGCGAGCCAAATGTTCTCTGCTCTCATGTTGACGCCTCACTTTCCTCGCGCACGGGGAACAGCAAAGCCGCCACGGCGGAAATGATCACGGTGAGCAAAATGATGCGGAATCCCTCGGAAAGGAAGTCCCATGCGAAATAGTTGCATGCAAGAAAGAGTGCGGCAGAAGCAAGCATGGATACGATCACCACGCCTGCAATCACACGGGATTTACGTGCGGGAGGAAGCACTACGGCGAGGAACATGGCGTAGAGTGCCACGCCCAGTGCGGAGGAGATGCGCGGCGGCATGGCGGAGCCGACGAATCCGCCGAGCATAGTACCGAGCGCCCAAGAGGGGGCGGCAACCAACAGTGCGCCGTAGTTATAGTAAGGGGAAAGGCGCCCCTCCATGCCCATTGAAATGCCAAACAGCTCATCTGTCACGCCGTAGCCGATGAGTAGGCGGTGCAAGAGAGAGGTTTCGGGGGCAATTTTTTGAGAGAGGGAGCAGGACATAAGCAGATAGCGCAGATTGATGACGAGCTGGGTGAACGCAAGCTCTGCGTAAGTGGTGCCCAGCCCCAGCATGGTGACAGCGGCTGCCTGACCTGCCGAGGTGAGGTTGAGGATGGACATCGTACCGCTTTGTAAGGGAGAAATACCGTTTGCAAGCGCCGTGATGCCCAGTGCAAACGCCACGGCAAAGTAGCCAAGCCCGATGGGAACGCCATCACGCATGCCACGCAAGAACCAAGTTTTTCTGTTTGCCACGTGCGGCACCTCCTCTTACCAAAGTGAATACCATTGTACGCTTTTTTGAAGGGAAAGTCAAGGGGTACGCGCAAAAAAAGGGAGCAAAAGCTCCCTTTTTGTGTTATTCTTCGCGGTGACGGCGTTTTGTGCCGATCTCCTCGTTTTCAAAGTAACCGAGCGTGATGCTTCCTTTGCCGTGTCGCTGTCGGATCGCGGCGAGGGCATCCTCGACGGCTTCTGCTTTTCGAGGTGTCTCGGGCGTGGCAAAAATATCAAGCTGTTCTTCGGTTTCTCCCGGCGGAACAAGCCCCGTTGCAGTGACGGTGATGGCTCGGATCGCATAACCGTAGCCACCCATGGCGGTGCGGATAAGATCCATAGCGTGTGGAATGAGGTCTGCCCGTAGCCAAGTTGCTTTTGATAGGGTGCACTGCCGCTGAACGGTGCGAAAATCTGGAGTTTTTACTTGAATTTGCACCACGGTTGCTTTGCGGTCCTCGGCGCGAAGACGCGCCGCTACTGAGTCGCACAGTGCCATCACGCCCTGACGGATCTCGGCTTCTCCCACAATATCACGGCGAAAGGTCATGCCATTGCCGATTGATTTGGGTGCAGGACGGTCGGTGAATGCGCGAACGGGCTCGTCATCCATTCCGTTGGCGTATCGCCACAGCGTATCACCTTGTTCTCCCAAGCGAGAAACGAGTAGTGCGCGGTCAGTGCGCGCAAGGTCGCCGATCGTGAGGATGCCGAGCGCACGCAACGATTCTGCCGAGCGCCGTCCAACAAAAAGTAGGTCTGACACAGGCAAGGGGTAGGCAATCTTGCGGTAATTGTCACGGTCGATCACGGTGGTGGCGTTCGGCTTTTCATAATCTGAGCCGAGCTTTGCAAACACACGGCAGAAGCTGACACCCACCGATATGGTAATGCCGATCTCGCTTGCCACACGCTCACGAATGCGATCGGCAAGCTCGCGCGGTGTGCAGTCAAACAGACGCATACTGCCCGTTACATCCAGAAAGGATTCATCAATGCCGAAAGGATCAACCAGATCTGTGTAATCGAGGTAAATCTCGTTGACACGACGGGAAATCTCGCTATACATATCGTGATGGGGGAGCACACAGACAAGATCCCTGCATTTTTGTTTTGCTGAATAGATGGTTTCTGCCGTTTTCACGCCGTAGGCCTTGGCGCGTTCGTTTTTGGCGAGAATGATGCCGTGGCGGTTTTCAGGGTCGCCCGTGACTGCCATGGGAACGTTTGCAAGTGAGGGATCAAGTAGCGTTTCTACCGAGGCGAAAAAGCTGTTGCAATCGCAGTGCAATATGATACGGTCGCGCATCATTAGTCTAATGCCGACAGGAAGATCGTTCCTTCGGGGATGCCGATGCCCACACCAAAGGGGGAGCCGTTTGCATCGGGATAGCGCGCCTCGTAATGTGTGGCTCCCAAATATGCTGCGGCGCGGGGAATATCGGCGGTGTTGCCGAACCATTCTTTAAACACGACCATATCGTCGCGGCGCTCATAGAGAGAGATGAAACGGCCATAAGCACCAACTGCGCCGCCTCCGAGATACGCAAGCGAAAGAAAATTCTCATTCATACGGCAGTGCGGGCGTGCCACGCGTGCATCGCGCAATGCCAGATAGGCGGTAGGGGAAAGGCGCTGAATACCTGCGCATGCTGCGCGATCTTCCTCTGTAACGCTACCCGTTTGTACCGTGTGCGGTGAAAACGGGGTAAATCCTGCTGTTTTATAAAAATCAAAAAGCGAGGGGGACATGGGGCGCAGGAAAACAGGCGTGCCGCGAGAGGCGGCCTCGGCAAGCAGACGCTTTGCATAGCCCTTTCCACGGTATTCCTTGGCAGTTGCCACGCCATATAGATAGCGCGCGTCGAGTAATCCTTGCTCTGTTTGAATGGGGTAGGGTAGGGCGAATAGCATGGAAACGAGCTTGCCGCCATCTCCCATTGCAATCAGATGGTCGGGAAAGCCCTTGGCAAATAGCGCGTCAACAAAGGCGGGATCCTCGCCTTCAAACGCCTCGACATATAGGGCACGCGCGGCGGTGTACAGGTCCTTCATGGTGCGCTCCTTTCATGATCGTTTATAACAAGTATACCCTATTTTTGCGCCAAGGTCAAGGGGAAACTTTTGTTTTAAACAAGCAAAAAAACCTCTTGTTGGCAGCAAAACTCACACCGTTTAGCGCCGTTTCCAGATATTGCATTTGCTTTCGGTGCTTGGGATATGGTAAAATAGAATGGAAGGAAAGGAGGATTATATGAAACGAAGTATAAAAAGGGCAGCGGTTGCTTTGCTTGCGTTTGCGCTGCTTGTATCGCCTCTATCTGTCGTTACGAGCGCCGTAGAGCCCGCATGGAAACCTTCTGCCTCATATCAGGCTTCTACATACTATGAAAACCTGAAAATCATACCCGTTACGGGAGATATGGCCTTTGACACCGTGTCTGCGGCGCTATCTCAAGTGGGATATCACGAGGGTGGCAGCACCAAGCAACTTGGCGGTGACGGAACGGGGAGCGGAAACTATACCGAATATAATCTTGCCTTTGGTAAGATTGGCGGCAGTTATGCCTATGCTTGGTGCGCGGCATTCGTTTCCTGGTGTTTAACACAATCGGGCGCACAGAAGAGTGCGGGCGGACTTTTCGCGAGTTGTACGCTTTGGGTGGACGAGCTACGCGAGATCGGTCAGTATCGCACCCGTTCCTCAGGATACGAGCCGAAGGCGGGAGATCTTATCTTTTTTCGCTCGTCAGGCACAGCGCGTGCATCCGATCATGTGGGGTTGGTTCGCTATGTGAAAGGCGGGCGCGTTTATACCGTGGAGGGGAATTCTTCTGACCGCGTGGCGTTGCGCAGTTATGCACTGAGTGATACGTATATCGTTGGGTATGGATTGCCGGAGTACGGAGCGTCTGCGGGAATCGACAGACAAAAGGCGGAGGATAGTGCCACTGGCGCATACGTGGTAACATACGATTTTTTGAATGTGCGCGCCAGTGCTACCGCGAGCGCCGCAAAAAAAGGAACGCTTGCTCACGGCACGGTGGTGAACGTTCTTTCGCTTAGTAACGGCTGGGGGAAGATCCAATACGCAGATGGTGTTGGATATATTTCGATGGAATATGCTGATTTCGTTGCCCCCCATCGCTACAGTATCCGTTATGTAACGGATGGGAAAGAAGTGCACGTAAGTACTTACTATAGTACGGAAACCCCACGTGTTTCGACGCTCGAACCGACGCGGGAAGGGTATGATTTTTCTCACTGGGAGAGTGGTGGCACGGCATACGTTGCGCGTGACAAGCTTCCCATTGGAGAGCACACCCTGTATGCGGTTTTCGATGAGCGCATCGTGACCGAGGCGCCACCGCTTGTCTTGCCGGATAACGACACACCGCCAAGTGATGGCGGCGACAGTGACGTGCTGCTACCCTTGCCGCAGGAGCCCATACCGAACACACCCTCTCGCGCACTTGCCGCGCGTCACGCAGGTGTGGTGAGCGGCATCCTCGCCGTGTGCGCCCTTTTGTGGTGGTGCGCAAGGCGACGAAGAGATGAAGCATAACAAGCAAAAAAGAGCAGATGCCGTGCATCTGCTCTTTTTATAGGAAGGGAATGGTGAGCTGGTCGTGATACGTGTTGATGACGCGCACATCGTGCTTTTGTGCGTAGCGACACGTATATGCAGTTCCGCCACCGTCGTGCTTCAGGTAAGCGATCACCAAATCACTTCCGTCAACAAGTGCCCGATTTCGCATATACATACAGCCCTTGGTATAGGTGTCCTGCACGTAGGTTACATAGTTAGCGCGTTCCAGAACCTGACGGTAGGCGATTCGATCAGAAAGTGGCCATCTTGCTTCTTGATCGCGGCAGGGAAGGATCATATGTAAACGACACTGGGGGTGAGTTTCGCGAAGTGCAAGCACACGCTGTGCCGCAAGCGTGTCAAATCCCAGTGCGCCGCCCACGCGAAATTCTGTACAGCCGAGGTCGCACAGTGCGAGCAGATAGCGATCAAGTTCTTCGGTGAGTATTTCTCGCTCCTCATGGGAGAGATGGCGATGTCCTGTAAAACAGCAAGTTTTAATCTCCATATGTGCGCCCCCTTTCTGTTTGTCTTTTTGCTACATTCAGTATACCATAAAGAATTCGTGTATAAAAGCCCCTTTTTTGAAAATATGCCTGCATTTTGAAAAAATCGTTCGACGGGATACGACAGCGGAAAGCGGTCCTCGCCAAAGCGCGCCGTGATGCTTTTTCTCGCGACGCGATATGGCAGTAGCCGCCCGCGACATTCGCGTCGCTTTTTGCTTATGGCGCGGTAAAATGAAGAAAAAATCGGGAGGTTACTATGGACACAAGGGTTACAGGAATGAGGGGGCGCACGACGGCAACGCTCCCTGACAAGGGGAGTGGCTTGCGTGCGGCGTTGCACTTTTTGACCGTTGCTGCTATGGGTGCGCTTTTGCAGTCGGCGGCATTGCTTTTTGAGGCGCGTCCCTTCGGCGTGGCATTGGCCGCTGCAAGCACAGGAACTCTTTTTCCTGCCGCGGCACTGGGCGCGGCGGTTTATGCCGTATTTACACAGGACTTTCTCTCGGTGGCAACGCTTGCGCTTCTTGGCGTAATACGTATCATCGCATCGCTTGTTTCAAAGGAGAGCGAGCGAGGGGGAAGCGTGTTTGAAGAACGGCCACGCTATCGGATGCTTGCCGTGGCACTTGCAACGTTTGCCACGGGGGTTTTTGCACTTGGCCGTGCGGAATTTCGGAGTTATTTTTTGTTCTCTTTGCTTGCCGGTGTTACGGTAGCACCACTTTGCACTTTACTCTTGCTTGGTTTGTTTGAAAAAAACGAAGAGAACATACAATATGCGGAGCTCGGGTACGGTACGTTGCTTTTCCTTTGTGTATTTGCCATGCGAACTGTGTCCTTTGTCGGCATATATCCGGCCGTTGTGGCCGCGGTATTTGCTGCCTTCTGGTTGGTAGCGCATCGTGGCCTTCTTGTGGGCGTGCTCGGAGGGGGGCTTTTGGGCCTTGCGCTTGGTATCGAGGTGGCGCCCGTTTGTTTGCTTTGCGCACTTGGTTTTGGGCTTTTGGAACGGAGCAGTCGTGGCGGCGGTGTTTTGGTCGGGGGTGGACTTGGCATGGTATATGCATTTGCCGTGCTTGGTAGCACGCGGAGCGTCACATTGCTTCCCGCGTTTCTTACGGCAGGGGCACTTTTTCTCGCCGGGGATAGCGCGGGGCTTGTAGAAGGTAGTACGCAACGCCTTTCTCTTTGGCGCCGTCGTGCCGCTGTACAAGCGGCGCGCAGTATGGCATTGGAGTGGCAGGAGGAACGTCTGCAAACGTTATCGAATACATTTGGCGATCTTTCTCACGTACTTTCACAGCTTGGCAACAAAGGGAAAAGACCGGGCACAGCAGAATTGCGCCATCTGTGTGACCGCGAGTTTGACCGAATGTGTCCCACTTGTGAGCATCGTGCACTTTGTTGGGGAAGCGAATATACTACTACGGCTGCCAACGTGACACGTATGGCGGAACGTCTTCGTGCGGGAGAGCGCGCGGACTATACGTATTTGGATGGGGCTATGGTGTCGCGTTGCGAGCAGCTTGATACGATCCTTGCCGAGATCAACGAGGGCGCCGAGCGACTTTGCGAGGAAGCACTGCGTGGAGATAAGATATCCGTGATTGCCGCAGATTGCGAAGCATTGTCTCGCGTGCTGAACGGCACGCTTGAAAAAAGTCGCGATCTGCATCATACCGATGAGGCGCTTTGTGAGCGCATTGCCGCACGCTTACGGCGAGCAGGATATACGCTTGACAGTGTTACGGTGTGTGGCACAACGCATCGACGCGTCCTTTTACGCGGACTTCGCTTGCCTTCGCGTCGTCCCAAGTTGCGCGAGGTAAGGGGGATTGTTGAACAGCAATGTAACTTCCCACTGGGCGAGGCAATAACGCGCGAAACAGACGGTGTTCCCGATATACTCTACGAGGAGCGTGTGTCACTTGCGGTGCATACCGCCAAATGCTCGCGCGCCAAGTCACAGGATGGCAGTTATTGCGGAGATAGTGTGGTATCCTTCGATACCGAGGGCGGTTATTCTTATGCCTTTCTTTGCGACGGGATGGGTAGCGGAAATTCCGCGGCGCTTACCTCTACGCTTTCGGGTAGTGTGCTCACAAGGCTGTTATCGGGTGGAAATGATGCCGGTACCGCATTGCATATGCTTTGCAGTGTGCTTTTGGCGCGTGGCAGAAGGCAAAATGAAGCGAGCACCACGGTTGATCTGCTTGAAATTGACCGTGTATCCGGGAAGGCGACCGTGTTCAAGTGCGGTGCAGCACCAACGTTTGTGATGCGTGCGGGGAAGATCACGCGCTACTTCTCGCGCACTGCGCCTATTGGTATTTTTGATGTGCCTGACGTAGAGCGTCTTTCCTTCATGGTAGAACCGGGAGATGTGATTGTCCAGGTCAGTGACGGCGTAACAGGGGGCGAGGAGGATTGCCCTTGGCTTTCGGATATGCTGATGACGCGGTATGAAGGGGATGCCAAGCGTTTTGCCGAGCACGTGATCGCACGCGCCGCAAAAGAGAAACGCGATGATGTCTCCATCCTTGTGACGGAAATTCGGGCGGCGCATTTTACTGCCGCATAAAAAAAGAGCAGCGCCAAGCGCTGCTCTTTTCGTGTTAGTTGAGTTCAGTGAGTGTCTTGCCAAGAAATTCACGGCAGAGTGTGTTTAAGCGGTAGATGGGCAAGCCCACTACGTTGAAATAGTCGCCTTCCAACCCCTCAATAAAGAGGGAGGCAAGTCCTTGCACGGCGTAAGCACCTGCTTTGTCACTTGGTTCGCCCGATGCCACGTACCACGCAATATCCGCTTCGCTCATCGTTGTAAAGCGTACGTGTGTGACATCCGCATCACTTGCTTCGCGATTGCCGTAAAGGAGCGCTACGCCGCTGATTACACGGTGGGTGTGACCCGACAGGGAGCGAAGCATATTGGCAGCATCTTCGTTGTCGCGTGGCTTGCCGAGGATGTCGGCGCCGTTTGCGACAACAGTGTCTGAGGCGATAACCAGTGTATCATCCGTCCACTCACCACGCGCTTGCAAGAGCGCTTTGGTGGCGTGGCCTTTGCGCAAGGCCAACTCTTTGACCAGTACGCAGGGGTCTTGGATGTCGGAGTATTCGTCTGCGTCTGCGCTGATGATTTCAAACCGTACCCCCAGCGAGGAAAGGATCTCCCGGCGGCGTGGTGATTTGGAAGCGAGAATGACGCGCATTATTTTACACCCGTAGAGCCAAAGCCGCCTGTGCCGCGCTCGGTTTCGTCTAGCGCAGCGACCTCGATGAGGTTGGCGGTATAAACGGGCATAAACATCAGTTGTGCAATGCGATCGCCGCGATGCACGGTGAAGGGCACGTCGGAGCTATTGTACAGTCCCACGCAAATTTCTCCGCGGTAGTCGGAGTCGATCACGCCGATGCCGTTGGCAAGGTTGATGCCCGATTTAATGGCAAGACCCGAGCGTGCGGCAAGGATTGCCACCACGTTTGCGTTCTCCAGGGAGATCGCCATGCCGGTGGGGATCATAGCGCGCGTACCGGGTGCAATGGTGACGGGGGCGTCTTCGTCGATAGCGGCGCGCATATCAACAGCCGCAGAGCCGCTGGTGGCGTATGCGGGCATTGTCATGCCGCGGGAAAGCAAAATTTTTACATTGGTTGTCATAGTCCATACCTCTTTTAGTTAAAGTCACGTCTGCCCTCAAGTGCGCGAGAAAGGGTGATCTCGTCGGCATACTCAAGTGCGCCGCCGAAAGGGATGCCGTGTGCCAGGCGCGTAACGCGAAGTCCAAGGGGTGTGAGCAAGCGCGCCAGATACATGGCGGTTGCTTCTCCCTCCGTGGTAGCACCCGTTGCCACGATGATTTCCTCTACCGTGCCGTCCTCCAGGCGTGCCAGTAATTCGCGGATGGTGAGGGCATCGGGCGTGATACCCGTCATCGGAGAGATCAGTCCGTGGAGCACGTGATACGTGCCGCGGAAGGTGCGTACACGCTCCAATGCCATGACGGCGCGCGCATCCTCTACCACGCAGATAGAGGTGCGGTCACGGCCTGCGTCTGCACAAACAGGGCAGACCTCACGGTCCGTTAGATTTTGGCAAATGGGACAACGGTGGATCTTTGCTTTGGCATCCGTCATAGCGGTTGCAAAGCGTTCAATATCTTCCTCGCTGTAGGAAAGCACAGCGTATGCCAAGCGCTCGGCAGATTTTCTGCCAATGCCGGGCAAGCGCGCAAACTGTTCCGCGAGGATGTCCAATGCTTCGATGCCCGACATTAGAACAGTCCGGGCATGCCGCCCATACCGGGAAGACCCATAGCGCCCGTAATCTTTTCCATCTCAGCGGCGGCTGTGGTTTCTACACGATTGATTGCCTCATTGACACCTGCCACGAGAATGTCGGACAGCGTTTCAATATCATCGGGATCTACGATCTCAGGGGCGATATCCATAGAAAGAATCTGCTTTTTGCCGTTGATCTTGATGGTCACGGCACCGCCACCTGCGGATACCTCGTATTCGCGTGCGTCAAGCTCTTCTTGCTTTGCGATCATGTCAGCCTGCATTTTTTGTGCCTGTTGGAGCATAGCACCCATGTTCTGGGGACCGCCCATGGCTCTCGGTGCTTTATAGTTTGCTTTCATAGTGAACTCCTTTACCGTTCTGCCGCCTCGATGAGGTCGTCAAGAACCGTGTCTTTATTGTCTTGTGTCATGTCCGGCACTTCAATGAGGATACGCGTCGGATCGAGTTGTTTGCCTATTTCCGCGCCAAGTGCGCGAGCAAATTGTTCGCGGTTTTGCGGTTCATCGAGCATCATTTGTGCAAAATCGTTTTGCAGTTTGCACACGATGTTGCCCTGCTCGTCAAGAAATACGCGTGCGTCCATGATAAAGGAGGCAAGCATAGAATTTTCGCGGCGAATACGCTCCACGCAGCTCATGAATCCACGCACGCGCGTCAGTGTTCTTCCCTTGGTGTCGGCTTGTCCTGCCTTCGGTGCGACGCTGGACGATACCTTGGGCGCTGCGGGCGCGACAGGTGCAACGGGCATAACGGGAGTAGCGGGCGCGATGGACGTCATAGGCGCAACAGGTGGGGCAGGGGTAACAGGTGCAAGAGGTATAGTAGGGGAATAGGTGACGGGTGAAACCGCTCCTGCGGAAACGGCGTCCTCCAGTTTAGCTACGCGGGAAAGCAAGCTTTCCACTGAGGTGTCAAGTTTGGGGTCACACATGCGAACGAGCGTAAGCTCCGCAACGATACGCTTTACAGCGTTAGCGCCTTGCATCGCAAAGAGCGCATCCTCAAGAAGACGGCAGTGTGCGAGTAGCGTGGCGCGCGGAAGCGCGGCGGCAAATGCGGAGAGATCGGCAAACTCCATATCGGTCAGATCCAGATAGCGTGCCGCATTATCTGTGGTTTTAAGCACCAACATGTCACGGTAGATCGAGATGAGGTCCTGCCAGAATACGGCAATATCGCGCGAGGAGGTGGCGACCTCGTCAATGGCGGCGAAAATCGCATCGTAATCCGCCGCGATCAAGGCGCGCAGAACGGGATACATACCCTCGCGTCCGGAGGAGCCGAGAATATCGTTGACTGTTTTGAGCGTTACGCTATTGCGCCCAGAGGCACAAAGTTCGAGCATGCTGATGGCATCACGCATGCCGCCCTGAGCGAGTTTTGCAATGCGCGCGGCGGCGGCGCTTTCAAGTGAAATGCCCTCCTCACGTGCAATGAAAGAAATGCGATTGGCAAGCACGTTTGCGGCAATGCGACGGAAATCGAAGCGCTGGCAACGCGAAACGATGGTGGTGGGGAGCTTGTGCAACTCGGTCGTTGCGAGCACGAAGATCACGTGCGCGGGCGGCTCTTCCAGGGTTTTGAGCAGTGCATTGAACGCGCCCTGCGAGAGCATGTGCACCTCGTCCACGATATAGACGCGGTAACGCAGTGCATTCGGGGTATAAACCACCTCGTCACGGATATCGCGGATGGCGTCTACGCCGTTGTTGGAAGCGGCGTCCATTTCGATGACGTCCGTGGCGGAGCCTGTGTCAATCAAACGGCAAGATGCGCACTCGCCACAGGGAGAGCCGTTTTTGGGGGATTCGCAGTTTGCTGCTTTGGCAAGGATTTTGGCACACGTGGTTTTGCCCGTTCCGCGTGAGCCGCAGAACAGATAGGCGTGCGAGAGGGCATTGTTTGCCACCTCGTAGCGCAGTACTGAGGTGATGTGCTCTTGTCCACACACATCGTCAAACGTGCGAGGACGCCATTTGCGGTATAGTGCCTGATGCATGCAGACACCTCCTTTTCATAAAAAATAAGTCGCAAAATAAGACCATACACCCTCCAATCGAACGTCACCTTTACGCGGAAATCGTCCCTCTCGCTCAGAGAAGGCGCCCTCGCGGCACATCGGCGGAACCGCTTAATGCTGCTTGGTTCCCCACCTGACATGGTTCACGGCGACCGATTGCGCAAGACCCACTCGTCAACACGAGAGGTACGCTCCAGACCGTATCGGGTCGGTCCTCAAGGAGGGGATCCACCCCTGCTATAGCGGATTTCAGGTGTAGGGCTCCGCTGCTTCCCCGGCTGGTATGGCCTTATTTCACGACTTATAAAAAATCTACTATAATAGTATAACAGATATTCGGTTAATTTGCAAGTGCATGCGCAAATTTTTTGAAAAGAAAAGCTCCCGACCTCTGGTCGGGAGCTTCGCCTTTGTTAGAATATCATTAGCAAGACCTTGGCTGCGAGCACCACCATTACGAGTGCAATGGGATAGGTTGCGGCGTAGGCGGAGGAAACGTCGTCCGTGCCAGCGGTGCTGATGAGCGCACCGAGTGCAGGGGTAGAGGTCATACCGCCCGTGATAGAGCCCAGGTTGTTGAAAATGGAAAGCTTGAACACGAACTTGCCAAGCACAAAGCCAAGCAGCATGGGGAGAAGCGTAAGGATTGCGCCGTACAGGAAGAATACGGGGTTAAACTTGTCAATGAATTCAACGCCGCCTTTGACACCTGCACCTGCAAGGAAGAGCACCAGACCGAGCTCGCGGAAGAAGTTAAGCGTTTCCTTCTTGATGCGACAGTCAATGGGGCCAATGTGACCGAAGTGACCAACGATCAGACCTGCCACCAGTGTACCGCCCGAGGTGCCGAGCGAGAAGTTGATGCCCGGAATCTTGATCGAGCCAATCAGCACGCCAAGCGCGATGGCAAGAACGAAGGGGAAGAACCCGAGGGGATCAACCGAGATACGCTTCTTGTTATCCTCTTTGATGGTAACGGCGCCTGCTGCCACGAAGCTCTCGCGCTCCTTGGCAATGTCCACGCGCAGAAGGCGCGGCATGATCTGCACAAACAGAACGACACCAAGCACGCCAAACAGATATGCAATCGCATAGCCGGCAGAAAGATCTGCACTATCCACCACGTCTTGTGCAGCGGAAAGACCGGGGGTCGAGGTAAGACCACCCATAAGCAAACCGACCGCCATGGCGGGGGTCAGGCCCTTGTCGATCATAAGCAGAGCAACTGCCATTCCTGCGCCTGCCACAATCACGACAACACCCATAAGGATATAGGAAAGGGACTTGCGGTTGAAGGTGCGGAAGAACTTGGGGCCTGCAATCAGACCAACAGCGGTTACGAACAGTACCGTACCGATGCTGGAGATGGTGCTGTAGCTCGATTTGAGGGAAGAATTGAACAGGTTGATGGTGACATTACCAATCATAAAGGAAGGGAAAAAGCTACAAAGCACACCGAAGGCAAGTGCTACGATCAGCACGCCTGCAGAGCCGAGGGAGATGCCTTTGATTTCAATGCGGCCGAGCAGATAACCAAGCGCGCAGATCGCAAAAGCGACAAAGATGACGGAGAGGGCCTTGGAGCAGACCTCGCCCAAATAATTTACCATTGTAATCGCCTCCGTTTATTTTGCCTCAAAGCGAGGATTGCCGTGGGTGTAACGGGGAAGCAGAACGGGAGAAACCTTGTCGGTCACAACGCCTGCATCCGCCATTTCCTTTGCGAAATCAGTGACGTGAGAGAGTGTGGGCTCAGCATACTCGACGTTTTTAGCTGCTGCTGCTGCTTGCACGCCTGCGTTTCTGCCGAATACGATGATATCAAGCAGAGAGTTACCCATCAGGCGGTTCTCGCCGTGGATACCACCGACTGCTTCGCCTGCAACGAACAGGTTTTCTACGTCGGACATGCCGTTTGCGGCGATCTTGATACCGCCGTTCTGGTAGTGAAGCGTGGGGTAAATGAGGATGGGCTGCTTACGCATATCAATGCCGTACTTCAGGTACATGCGCATCATAGCGGGGATGCGCTTTTCGATCGTGCCCTCGCCGTGGAGTGCCTCGATCATAGGGGAGTCGAGCCAGATGCCGAATCCGCCGTCGGGCGTCTCGATACCCTTGCCGCGCTCCTTGCACTCACGAATGATGGAAGCTGCGGAAACGTCGCGCGTTTCTAGGGGGTTCATGAATGCCTCGCCCTCGGCGTTGATGAGCTGTGCACCGATAGAGCGAACCTTCTCGGTTACGAGTGCGCCGAAGATCTGAGAGGGGTAAGCAACACCCGTGGGGTGGTACTGAAGCGTGTAAGCGTACAGAAGGGGAGCGCCTGCGCGATATGCAAGCACAAGGCCGTCTGCGGTTGCACCGTAGTGGTTGGAGGTAGGGAAGCCCTGGTAGTGCATACGACCTGCACCACCCGTGGCGATGATCACGGTCTTTGCACGCGCAACGAGGAGTTCCTTAGTTTCCATGTTCATGAGAACCGCACCTGCTGCGCGACCCTTCTCGTCCTTGATAATCTCGATAGCCGCGGTGAAGTCTACCACGGGAATGCCACGGTTTTGTACTTCGTCACGGAGCACGCGCATGATCTCTGCACCGGAGTAGTCCTTTGCTGCATGCATACGCTTGCGAGAGGTGCCGCCGCCGTGCGTGGTAACCATCGTGCCGTCCGCTTCCTTGTCGAACATGACGCCAAGGTCGTTGAGCCACTGAATGCACTCAGGGCCATCGTTTACGAGCTTGTAGACAAGCTCTGGAACGTTCTTGAAGTGACCGCCGCCCATTACATCGAGGTAGTGCTGTGCGGGGGAGTCACCGGGCTTATCTGCTGCCTGGATACCACCCTCTGCCATCATGGTGTTGGCGTCACCGTGACGAAGCTTGGTCACGATCATAACGCGTGCACCGCCCTCGTTGGCCATAATAGCCGCTGCAGAGCCAGCACCGCCGCCACCGATGATCAGTACGTCGGTTTCGTAGTCGGGGTTTGCAAGGTCGATGTCGGCAGGGTTGATGCGGCTGTTTGCCTGCAGAATGTCTGCAAGCTCAAGCGGAACCTTTTCGCCCTTGTTGGGGCCGACCTCAAGCACCTTGAACTGGGAAGTAATGTGGTCAGGGTGGAAGGCAGCAAGAACCTGCTCCTTCTCCTCTGCCGTCATGCGGCGGGGGTTCTCGCCTGCACGAACCTTGGCAAGGCGCTCTTCACGCGTTGCCTCTACCTTTTTGATAGAGTCTAACATTTCTTTTGTAAACATCGTGATCGCCTCCTTACTTTTCAAACGTACGGTTGTTGTACATTTCCTTGAGCTCTTCTGCAGTCTTCTTCATGATATCTTGGAGTGCCTCCTCGCAATCGCCGCGCTTGATCTCGGCAACGCGCTCGAGAAGGTGAGCTGTTTCGGGGGCGAGATACTTACCGGTCAGACGGCGTGCAAGCAGACCAACCTGGGGATGGGTAATGCCTGCAGGGCAACGGGAGGAGCAAACGCCGCACATGACGCAGTCAAAGGATGCCTCGGCGCACTTCTCGTACTCGCCGCGCTGCGCGTAGGCGATGTATTGCATGACATTCAGACCCTGCGTGCATGCCTTGGTGCAGGCATTGCAACCAACACAAGCGTAAATCTCAGGGTAAAGCTGCATCATGATCTGCTCGGTGGGAGCGACCTTGTTGATGTCGTAAGGCTGCTTTACAAGCGGGAAGAAGGGAAGCGTTGCGACGTACATGTTGTCCTCAACTTGCGTCTGGCAAGCAAGGCAAGTCTTCAGCTCCGTTTCGCCCTTGATGCGGTAGATGGTAGCACATGCACCGCAGAAGCCGCAACGGCAACCGACGCCGCGCGTGAGCTGATAGCCCGCGTACTCCATTGCGCCCATGATCGTCAGGCGCGCGGGTACTTCGTATTTTTTACCGTAAAGGTAAATATTAACCATTTTTTCCATTGTTGTTTTCTCCTTAATACTCGTCGGGCAGCTCGTCCAGCTCGTCAAAGCGGAATACGGGGCCGTCCTTGCAGACGTACTTGTTACCGATGTTGCAGCGGCCGCACTTGCCGACGCCGCACTTCATGCGAAGCTCCATCGTGGTAAAGATCTGGGTCTTTGCAAAGCCAAGCTCGATAAGGCCCGGCAGTGTGAACTTGATCATAATGGGGGGGCCACACATCAGCACGCAGGTGTTCTCGGGGGTGAAGCCGAGCTCCTTGACGTAGTTGGGCACAAATCCAACGTGGCCGTCCCAACCCTCCTGCTCGCGGTCGATGGTGAGGTGAACGTGGAAGTCCTTTTCGTGCATCCACTCCTCCACGATTTCGCGGTATTCCACGAGGTCATCCTTGGAGCGAGAGCCGTATACGATGTCCACACGGCCGTACTGGTCGCGGTTGTCGCGTACGTAATTGATGACGGAGCGAAGCGGAGCAAGGCCAATACCACCTGCAACGAACAGAAGGTTCTTGCCTGCGAGCTCTGTGTCAACGGGGAAGGAGCGACCCAGGGGACCGCGCACCGTGATCATTTGACCGACCTCCATGGCGTGAAGCCATTCGGTCAGACATCCGCACTTTTTGACGCTGAACTCCATGAAATCGCGGTTCGTGGGCGAGGAGGTGATGGAGATCATCGCCTCGCTCACACCGGGAACGGAGAGCATAGCGCACTGACCGGGGCGATGCTCAAAGAGCTTGCCGCCGTCCTTTGCTTCTACGCGGAAGGTCTTGACGTCGGGTGTTTCTACACGAATGTCAGTGACGACACCAACGTAGGGAATTAACATATCAGCATTCATTACTTGGTGCCTCCCTTCATGGTTTTCATTACCTTTACGATATTCATCGAGATGGGGCAACGTGCAAGGCATCTGCCGCAGCCAACGCAACCGAACATACCGTCGTTGTTATCGGGGAAATAAACGAGCTTGTGCATGAATCTCTGACGGAAACGCTCCAGCTGGCTGGTACGGGGGTTGCCGTGAGCCATCTTGGTGAAGTCGGAGTACATGCAGGAGTCCCAGCAGCGGAAGCGCTTGATGCCGTGACCCGTATCGAAGTCGCGGATGTCATAGCACTGACAGGTGGGGCAAACAAAGGTGCAAGTGCCGCACGCAAGGCACGCCTCAGAGAGCGATGCCCATTCGGGGCGGTTAAACAGCTCCTTGGTAAGGCCCTGGCCAAGGCCCTCGGTGGTAAGACCTGCAAGCGGAAGCTTGGACATGATCTCACGCACACGTGCTTGTTCCGCTTCCACAGCGGCGCTGTCGGTATCAGTAAGGAGTGCTGCATTGTCTGCAAGCAGCGCCTCGCCCTTTTCGGTGTTGGCGCGCAGTACATAGCCGTCAGCGACCTTCCATACGGTCACGTCACCGGCAGGGTTGGTGGCGTCAATACCGAAGGTGGAGCAGAAGCAGGTTTCATCGGGGGTGGAGCAGGCAAGTGTTACAACGGTGCCGTGCTCGCGGCGATTCTTGTAGTAGCTATCAACGGGGTCAGACAGGTATACGCGGTCGAGAATATCGAAGGATACTGCATCGCACGCACGCACGCCGAAGAGCACGAAATCCTCGCACTCCTCACGGGTGTCGATGACCTCAATGGACTTGCCCTCCATCTTGAACTCCATGAGGTTCTCGGTCTGGGGGAAGAAGAAGTCCTTGGCGGAGCGCACCGTGTTGGTGGCGTCCGAGAGGGTCACGCCCTCTGCGTATTTTGTCCAGACAGCGCCCGTCTTGCCGTCATCGGCAGGAAGATACACGCTATTGCTCTTAGCAAGTGCCGCGAGCAGGGTATAGAGCTTGTCAGCAGAAAGCTTTTTCATCAATGCGCACCTCCCACACCGGGTTCACGGTCGTTTTTGTTGTAGGTGCCGAGCGGAGGCTTGGCGTCCTTGTCCGCGCCTGCCTGATAGTCACCGTAGAACGCGTTGATGTCCTTGATGAACTTGCGGTTGAGCAGGTGAAGCGGAATGCCCTGCGGACAAACGCGAGAGCACTCGCCGCAGTCGGTGCAACGTCCCACAACGTGGAACGCGCGGATAATATGGAACATATTTTCCTCAAACGAGGTAGAAGCTGCCTTCTGAGCAACACCCGAAGCGGGGTTGTCGAACACGCACTGCTCGCAGGTGCAGGCAGGGCATACGTTACGGCAGGCGTTGCAACGGATGCAACGGGAAAGCTCGCCGCGCCAGAACGCAAAGCGTTCGTCGGGGGTCATTGCCTCCAACTTTTCCACCATATCAAAGCGGTTACAGTCGGTAACGACGTCGCCTTCTTCGCCGAGGAGCTCATCGTACACGACGTGCTTCTTGCTCTTGCAGGAAAGGCATCTTTCTGCCATTACATCAGCGGCCTTAACAAGCTTGGCACCGTAAAGTGTTTCCACACTGTATGTGCCGTCCTTCATCACGATACCCGTAATACCCTTGATGCCCATCGCCTTGAGCTTTTCAATATCGGCCTTGCCGTAGCAAGGAACGCCAATGGCATATACGTTCTCGCGAATAATACGGTGCTCGGCGAGCAGCTGATTGAAGCTGTACGTGTCACAGGGTTTAAGGAACACGGCAATTTTGCCTTCCTTGCGGCTTTCCTTTACCAGATACTTCGAGAGGTTTGCACCGCAGAAGTCGTTGTAAAGGAATCCGTTTTTCACCTCGTCTGCATTCTTGAAGACTGCAGGGGTGATGTCGTAAATAAATTCGCCCGCACTCCAACCGAGTACGCGGTCGACCGTGCCGTTTTCCAGAAGTTCTACGGCGCGTTTTTCCATCATTGCTTGCATCGCAGATCCTCCAATCTCTTGTTCTCGCCGAGTGCGGCGACGGCTTCGGTAAATTCGTTCATCGTCTTGGCAAACTTTGCGCCCTCTGCGGCGGAGATCCACTCCACGCGCACGCGCTCCTTCTCAACGCCGAGATACTCGAGCATGGAGAACAGCAGTGTCATACGGCGGCGTGCAAAGTAGTTGCCGCTGGTGTAGTGGCAGTCACCGGGGTGACAGCCCGCGATAATGACACCATCCGCACCGCGCTGGAAGGCGCGGAGAATGAACATGGGGTTCACGCGGCAGGAGCAGGGAACGCGGATAACCTTGACCTCTGCAGGGTAAGCAAGGCGGCTCGAGCCGGCAAGGTCACCGCCGGCATAGGAGCACCAGTTGCAGCAGAACGCAACGATTTTGGGTTTGTATTCAGTTACTTGCATATTGCGTCTACCTCCGCCATGATTTGTCTGTTAGAGAAGCCCTTCAGGTCCATAGCACCGGACGGGCAAGCAACGGTACAAGCGCCACAGCCCTGGCATACCGCCTCGTTGACAGAAGCCACGCGGCGAATGAGGGTGGTGCGGTTGGGACCGCGGAATTCCTTGTCGGAATAGGTGATTGCGCCGTAAGGGCATACACGTTCACAAGAGGAGCAGCCGTTACAAAGCATCTCGTCAGAGTGTGCCACGCACGGGTTGCAGGTGAGCTTGTCCTTGGTGAGAACACCCAGCACCTTTGCAGCGGCTGCACTTGCCTGAGAAACGGTTTCGGGGATATCCTTGGGGCCCTGGCATACGCCCGAGAGGAAGATGCCCGCGGTGGGGCTCTCTACGGGACGAAGCTTGGGGTGCGCTTCGGTGAAGAAATCGTTGGTGTCCATGCTAGCGGTCAGCATGGTGGCGATGGAGCGAGCCGACTTGTCGGGCTCAATCGCGGTAGCAAGTACGACGAGGTCTGCATCAATGTGAAGCTGCTCGCCGGAGAGCAGATCGGACGCCTGCACGTGCAGAACGCCGTCCTCCTCGACGACCTTGCCGACCTGACCCTTGATGTAATGTACGCCGTATTGCTCGACTGCGCGACGGTAGAACTCGTCGAAGTTCTTGCCGGGGGTACGCACGTCAATATAGAAGACGTATACGTCGGTGTCGGGGTACTTCTCGCGGATCAGCATCGCGTGCTTGGCGGTGTACATGCAGCAGATCTTGGAGCAGTAGGTCTTGCCACGCTCATTCTCCGCATCGCAACGAGAGCCAACGCACTGGACGAACACGATGGTGTGGGGGTGCTTCTTGTCCGAGGGACGGAGCAATGTGCCTGCGGTGGGACCTGCGGCGTTCATCAAACGCTCCAACTCCAGAGAGGTCACAACGTCTGCGCAATCGGCATAGCCATACTCGTTGAACGCCTTGGCGTCAATGGGATTGAAGCCCGTTGCGGCAACGATCGCACCGTATTCGCGCTCGATGATCTCATCCTTCTGGGTGTAATCAATTGCGCCCGTGCCACAGATCTTCGAGCATACGCCGCACTTGCCGGTTTTGAGCATCGTGCAGTAAGCGGGATCAATGGTGGCTACCTTCGGCACAGCCTGTGCGAAGGGGATGTAGATGGCACGACGAGTGTCAAGGCCCATATTGAACTCGTTGGGAACTTTCTTCTGGGGGCACTTTTCGGTGCAGAGGCCGCAGCCCGTGCACTTGGTTTCATCAACGAAACGTGCCTTGCGGCGAATGCCGACCTTGAAGTTGCCGACGAAGCCCTTTACGGAGTCAATCTCGCTGTAGGAGTAAATGGTGATCTTCTCGTGCTGAGCGGCATCCACCATCTTAGGGGTGAGGATACAAGCCGCGCAGTCCAACGTCGGGAAGGTCTTGTCGATCTGCGCCATCTTACCGCCAATGGTGGGCGCTTTCTCTACGATGTCGACCTCGAAGCCGGCATCTGCAATGTCAAGCGCGGTCTGAATACCTGCGATACCGCCGCCGATGACAAGCGCACGCTTGGTCACGGGGGACTCGCCTGCTTTCAGGGGCTGGTTGAGATGCACCTTAGCGATTGCGGCGCGACCGAGAATGATTGCCTTTTCGGTTGCTTCCTTTACATCCTTGTGGATCCAGGATACCTGCTCACGGATGTTGGCGATCTCCACCATGTAGGGATTTACACCCTCAAGGGAAGCCGCCTTGCGGAAGGTTGCCTCGTGCATACGGGGTGAGCAGGAGCACACGACGATGCCCGTGAGCTTATGCTCGCGGATCGCGTTTCTCATGAGCGTCTGACCCGATTCGGAACACATGTATTGATAGTCGGTGGAGAATACCACGCCTGCTTCGTGGGAGAGTGCCTCTGCCACGGCCTTTACGTCAACGGTGGCGGCAATGTTGGTGCCACAGTGACAGATAAATACGCCAATTCTTTGCATGACTTCTCCTCCTTACTTGCTGTATTTGCGGAATGCACTGGTGATGGCTTGCTGAGGAAGATCCTCATCAAGCAGTGCGGGGATTTGTTCGGGCTTTAAGTGGTTTTTACCCTGCTCGCGAATCACGGCAAGGCGTACTGCCTCCACAACTTTGGCGGGCTCTACGCTGCGGGGGCAGCGCTCGATGCAGGCAAAGCAGGAAAGGCAATGGTAGATAGAGGGGCTTGCGGCGAGTTTCTCAATGTCGCCCTTTTCCACCATGTAAACGAACTGGTGGGGGTGATACTCCATTTGATCAAAGGCGGGGCAGGTCGCGGTGCACTTGCCGCAGCGCATGCACTTGCGCACGTCCACGCCGCTGGTGCGGAGCACCTGCTCGCGCAACGCTTCGTTTTTGTTCATTTCCATAGCCGGCCTCCTTATTTCACGCCGAGTGCTTCGGCAAGCAGCTCGGTGAAATAGACGACGGGAATCTCGCTCTCGCCGTTCTTGCTCAGGTTGTAAAGGCACAGAGGACAGGCCGTGATCACGGTGTCCGCGCCCTTTGCGGCGGCGTTTGCCATCACGCTCTTACTACGTGCGGATGCTTCGTCGCGGCTCTCGATTGCGATGTAACCGCCACAGCACTCGTTGCGACGTGCCCAAATGACGGGCTCTGCGCCGATGGCGCGGATGAAGTCTTCGAGAATACGAGGATTCTCGGGATCATCCATGCGCATCACCTTCGAGGGGCGAAGCAGAAGGCAACCGTAGTAAGCGGCAATCTTTCTGCCCGTGAGGGGATTCTTTACAGCTGCGCGCAGATTGTCAAATCCGACGCGATCGCGAAGCACCTCGAGGAAGTGAAGCACGTTTGTCTCACCCGTGTAGGGGACGTCAAGACCGAGGTAGTTGTTCACGCGAAGCGCAATGTCTGCGTCGGTCTTCATGTCGTTGTTGACCTGCTTGATCACGTTGTGGCAAGCAGAGCAGAGCGTGACAAGCTCTGCATTCTCGTCGCGCGTGGCAACGAGTGCGCGTACGGAGGAAAGCTTGGTTGCAATCTCGTCCTTCGCCATGGGGTATACGGCACCGCAGCACTGCCAGTCGGCAAGTTCCTCCAGCTCGAATCCGAGCGCCTCGGCACTAAGACGTGCGTAGCGGTCAAGATCCTTGCCCTTGGTTTTCAGCGTGCAGCCGGGAAAGTACTTAAATTTCATGTTCGTATTTCCTTTGCGTTTGAATTATGATCAGACCATCTGTTCGGGATGGAATACTTCGTCGAATTTCTCGGCGGTAAGGAAGCCGAGCGCAACGCATGCTTCCTTCAGGGAGATGTTCTCCTTGAATGCCTTCTTGGCGGTCTTTGCGGCGTTCTCGTAACCGATGTAGGGGTTAAGTGCCGTGACCAGCATGAGCGAGTTGTGCAGGTTGCCATGCATCTTCTCACGGTTTGCCTTGATGCCGATTGCACAGTTGTTGTTGAACGACATCATTGCCTCAGCCAGCAGGCGTGCGGACTGGAGGAAGTTGTAGATGCAAACGGGCATAAACACGTTGAGTTCGAAGTTGCCCTGGGATGCTGCCATACCGACGGCCACGTCGTTGCCCATAACCTGAACGGCAACCATGGTCACAGCCTCACATTGGGTGGGGTTGACCTTGCCGGGCATGATGGAAGAGCCGGGCTCGTTTTCAGGGATCGTGATCTCGCCAAGACCAACGCGAGGGCCGGATGCGAGCCAGCGTACGTCGTTTGCAATCTTCATCATATCGGCAGCCAGCGCCTTGATCGCGCCGTGTGCGAACACAAGCTCGTCCTTCGAGGTAAGGGCATGGAACTTGTTCGCGGCGGTGGAGAAGGGCTTGCCCGTGATTTTGGATACTGCCTCGGCAACCTTTACGTCAAAGCCCTTGGGGGCGTTGAGCCCGGTGCCAACCGCGGTACCACCGAGCGCGAGCTCGCGCAGCACGGGGAGAGCGAGCTCAAGCTGCTGACGATCGCGCTCCAGGCTGGATCTCCAACCGGAAATCTCCTGCGAGAAGGTGATGGGGGTTGCGTCCTGCAGGTGCGTACGACCGCTTTTGACGATGCCCTCGTTCTCTGCTTCCAGGCGTTTGAACGTGGCGATCAGCGTGTCGATTGCGGGGAAGAGTTTGTCCTCGATGGCGATCACGGCTGCGATGTGCATAGCAGTCGGGAAGGTGTCGTTGGAGGACTGGCTCATGTTGATGTCGTCATTGGGGTGGCAAAGCTTAGCGCCTGCAATCTCATTGGCGCGGTTTGCAATAACCTCGTTGGCGTTCATGTTGGACTGCGTGCCCGAGCCCGTCTGCCATACGACCAGCGGGAAGTGGTCGTTGAGTGCACCCGAGATGACCTCATCACAAGCGGCAGAGATAGCGGCAAGTTTTGCGTCCGTCATCTTTTCGGGTTTGAGTGCGTGATTGGCGATCGCGGCGGCCTTTTTGAGAATGCCAAAGGCGTGCGTGATCTCGCGGGGCATAGTTTCCAGCCCTACGCCGATGGGGAAGTTCTGGTGAGAGCGCTCAGTCTGTGCTGCCCAGTAGCGGTCGGCAGGCACCTTGTCCTCGCCCATAGAGTCGTGTTCAATACGGTATTCCATTGCTAATCCTCCTTGCAAAACAAACACATTGCGCGGCGCGCGCCCGCGATGGGGCACAAGACCGCAATTTAACATTATAATTATAACACCCTGTTAAATTTGTGTCAAGCGAAAAGCAATGGGTTTTTTGACAAAATTTTAACTATTGTGCGCCACGTTCTCGTTATTTTGACAATAATTTAAAAAAACGCGTGCTAAAACACGCTTTGCGCTTGAATTTTTTGGGTGCTTGTGATATACTAATTTTGAATTTTAACATGCGAGGAAAACCTATGCTTGAATTGCAACATATCAACTATACCGTTCCTGCCGCAGACGGTGGCAAAACGGAGATTTTAAAGGACGTAAGCTTCTCTGTGTCCGAGCGATTCGTGGCGATCACGGGCCCCAACGGATCGGGCAAATCCACGCTTGCCAAGATCATTGCGGGTATCGTTGCGCCCACGTCGGGACGCGTTATTTTGGACGGGCAGGATATTACCGATTTGTCCGTGACCGAGCGCGCGCGCCTTGGCGTTAGTTTTGCGTTCCAACAGCCCGTTCGCTTTAAAGGCATTACAGTCAAGGACTTGATCTCGCTTGCGGCGGGCACCAATATTTCGGTTGCGGCGGCGTGCGAGTATCTTTCCGAGGTGGGTCTTTGCGCCAAGGAGTATATCAATCGCGAGGTCAACGCCTCTTTGTCGGGCGGCGAGCTTAAACGCATCGAGATCGCTATGATCAACGCGCGCGGCACCAAACTTTCTGTGTTTGACGAGCCCGAGGCAGGCATCGATCTGTGGAGCTTTAACAATCTCATTCGCGTTTTTGAGAATATGCACGAGCGAGCAGGCGGTTCTATTCTTATCATTTCGCATCAGGAGCGTATTTTGGATATTGCGGACAAGATCGTTGTGATCGCAGATGGCCGCGTAGCGGCAATGGGCGCAAAGGCAGACATCCTGCCCGAACTGCTCAATGCACGCGCTGCTTGCAAGTTTACGGAGGTGAAGGCGTAATGGCACTGGACAACATTCAGAAGAATCTGCTGGCGCAGGTGGCCGACCTTCACGAGGTTCCCGAAGGGGCATTCTCCTTGCGTGTGGACGGAAAGGTTGCGGATAAAAAGAACTCCGAAAACATCGAGATCGTAGCCAAGACAGACGCTCCCGGCATTGACATCTATATCAAGGCGGGCACGAAGCGCGAGAGCTTGCACATCCCCGTCATCCTTGCCAAGAGTGGTATTCGCGAGGTCGTGTATAACGATTTTCACATTGGTGAGAACGCAGATGTGACCATCGTGGCCGGTTGCGGCATTCACAATGGCGGTTCGGAAAAGAGCGAGCACAGCGGCATCCATCGCTTCTATCTCGATAAGGGCGCCAAGGTGAAATATATCGAAAAGCACTATGGTGAAGGGGACGGAAACGGCAAGAACGTGATGAACCCCACCACCGAGATCTTCATGGGTGAGGACAGTTATCTTGAAATGCAGACCGCGCAGATCAAAGGCGTGGATTCCACCGATCGTGTGACGCGCGCCAAACTCGAGAAGGGTGCAACGCTTGTGGCAAACGAGAAGATTATGACGCATGGCGGTCAGCGTGCAACCACGCTGTTTGAAATCGACCTTGCAGGCGAGGGGTGTGGCGCACACGTCGTTTCGCGCTCGGTTGCAAAGGATCGCTCGCATCAGCACTTTGTATCGCATATCAAGGGCAACGCGCGCTGTTCGGGTCACACCGAGTGTGATGCTATCATCATGGATGAGGCATCGGTGAGTGCTGTGCCTGAAATTCTTGCCAACCATCCCGACGCATCTCTGATTCACGAGGCAGCGATCGGCAAAATCGCGGGCGAACAGCTCATCAAGCTGATGACTCTGGGACTTACGGAAAAGGAAGCAGAGGAGCAGATCATCGCCGGTTTCCTCAAATAAATCGATACGCATTTTTGATTGCGCACGCGGAAAACAGCTTTGTCGATTTTGATGCCACTGGGCGATTTGCTTTGTAGAAAACCAATCATAAAAGCCACCCTGATGGGTGGCTTTCTCAAAAGAAAGGAGCGGTCACATGAAAAAAGAATTGCCGATGGTGGCACCTTTGCCCGATCTTTCGCCGCTTCTTGCTTGGTACGATGCGCATGCACGGCGTCTTCCTTGGCGCGAAACGCGCGATCCATACCGTATCTGGGTGTCCGAGATCATGTTGCAACAAACGCGTGTCGAGGCGGTCATCCCGTACTATCACCGTTTTCTTGCGGCACTTCCCGACGTGGAGGCGCTTGCAGTAGCCCCCGAAGAGCAGATTTTAAAACTATGGGAAGGGCTTGGCTATTACAGTCGTGTGCGTAATATGCAAAAGGCAGCAAAAGTTATTATGGCGGAACACGGGGGCGTTTTTCCGGATGAATTCGAGAAAATTCGCGCGCTGCCCGGCATTGGCGAATACACCGCCGGCGCCATTGGCGCGTTTGCGTTTAACCTGCCTGTACCCGCCGTTGACGGCAACGTACTTCGCGTTACGGCGCGTCTTTTGGCATGCGATGCGGATATACTGGCACCCACCACGCGTCGCGTGCTGACTGAGCGCGTGAGAAGTGCGCAACAAGGGTTGCCTTCCGCTGATTTCAATCAGGCACTTATTGAGCTTGGCGCACTCGTTTGCCTGCCAAACGGTATGCCAAAATGCGCGGAGTGCCCGCTTGCAGACCGTTGTATGGCACGGCAAAAGGGAATGGAAACGACACTGCCCGTTCGCCGCGCTGCGGCTCCACGTAAGATTGTGCAAAAAACGGTATTGATCCTACGCGAGGGGGATCGCGTTGCGTTGCGCAAGCGTCCCCAAGCAGGTCTTCTTGCCGGTCTGTTTGAGCCGTTTTCACTGGATGGTGCACAGGATGTGGATACGATTCGCGCTTTTTTTAAAGGTTTTGATGTTACGCCCCTATATCTCACACCGATGGAGAACGCCAAACACGTTTTCACACACGTCGAGTGGCATATGACGGGCTTCGAGGTGATCCTTCCCATCGGCTCTCTTGACAAAATGAAGGGGAACGGTGCGAGAAATGAGTTCGATTCCCTGTTTTTGGCGCCGCGAAATGAGATTGATGAAAGTTACGCGGTTCCGACTGCGTACCGTGCGTATCGCCCGTATATGTAATGCGGTTAAACAAAAAACGACCCCGTTCGGGGTCGTTTTTTGTTACTCTCTTTCCTCGATGGGGAGATAATTGCTGACGGGTTCAATGCATTTGTAAGCAGGGCGAATGATACGCTTGGCAGTGGTGTACTCCTCCATGCGGTGTGCACACCATCCGGAAGCACGAGCAATGGCGAACAGAGGTGTGTACATACATACGGGGATGCGAAGCATACGGTAGATCAGGCCCGAATACAGGTCGACGTTGGCGCACATGGGCTTGTCTACGCCCTTGTGACGGGCAAAGAGAATGGGCGTTTGGCGCTCGATGGTTTCGAGCAAAGCGAAGTCGTCACCATATCCCTTTTTCTCGGCGAGATCACGCGCATAACGTTTAAGCATAACGGCGCGGGGGTCGGAGAGGGTGTAAATGGCATGCCCCATGCCGTAAACAAGACCGCTGTGGTCATAGGCTTCGCCGCGCAGGATCTTGGCGAGGAATGCGGCAACCTCTTCCTCGTCGCGGGGGTTGCTTACATTTTCCTTGATGCAGTCAAACATCTCCTGCGCCTTGATATTGGCACCGCCATGGCGGGGGCCCTTCAAGGAGCCGATTGCGGCGCTGATGGCGGAATACGTATCGGTGCCGGAGGAGGAAAGCACACGGCAAGCAAAGGTGGAGTTGTTGCCGCCGCCGTGCTCGGCATGAATGACAAGCGACAAGTCAAGAAGCTTTGCTTCTTCATCGGTGAACGTTTTGTCGGAACGCAGCATACGCAGGAAATTTTGTGCGGTGGAAAGCTCGCTTTTGGGGTTGTTGATATGTAAGCTGTGACCACCGAATGTGTTGCGGTAAACGGCGTAGGAATGTGCGGCGATGACGGGGATGCGCGCCACCAGTTGCATGCACTGGCGCAGCATGTTAGAAAGCGACGTTTCGTCGGGGTTTTCATCGTACGCGTACAGTGCCAGCACACCCGTAGAGATCTTGTTCATGATTGAGGTGGAGGGCGCTTTCATGAGAATGTCCTCGTCAAAACGGGCGGGGAGCTTTTCGTAGCGACTCATGAGTGTGGTAAAACGCTCAAGCTGTTCGCGCGTGGGCAGATGGCCAAAGAAAAGCAGGTAGCAGCACTCGGCAAAGCCGAAGCGATCTTCTGCGGCAAAGTGTTCCACCAAGTCTGACATGCGCATACCGCGATAGTAGAGCTCGCCGTCTTGAGGGATGCGTTCTCCTTCGTTGAGAATATAGCCGTGGGCGTTACCGATACGGGTGACGCCTGCCATAACGCCCGTTCCGTCGGGCTCGCGTAGGCCGCGCTTCACGCGGTGGTTATCGAATGCGGAGGCAGGGATCGAATAGCCGTTGACGGCTTCCGCAACGAGATCTTCAAGAAGTTCTCTGTTCTCGGCCTCGAACATTTTGTTTTGATCCAGATAAGGCATTTTGAAACCTCGCTTTCATCAGGGGCAAAATAAATATAGTATATTATATCATCATTGACGATGATTTGCAAGAGCAAATTCGCACTTTTTCAAATTTTTGCAAGTTTTATTTTCAAAAATTGA
>JAZNAM010000010.1:0-2187 GCA_045586515.1 Eubacteriales bacterium | reverse complement strand
TCCTCGTTGTGGAGCGTTGCGCGCGAAACCGTGGTGCCCGCGAGGCGCACGGGCGCAAGGATTGCGGTGGGCGTGAGCACGCCTGTGCGACCGACAGCCACCGTGATGTCGAGAAGTTTGGTTTGCTTTTGTTCGGGCGGATATTTATAGGCAACTGCCCACTTGGGGGTGTTGGTGCCCTCACCGAGAATGCTGCGGTGCGCAAGGGTGTCGATCTTGACCACAGCGCCGTCAATATCAAAGGGGAGCGTGTCGCGAAGCGCGCCCAGTTTTTCAATGTGCGCTTCGATTTCTTCGGGCGTTTTCGCTACCGTTGTGTGGGTAAGCACAGTGAAACCAAGCTCGCGCATGCGTGAGAGCGTTTCGGTATGCGTCTTCGGCTTATGGCCGTTGGCGTACAGATCGCCCTCTTGGAGATTGAAAATGAAAATGTCCAGTTTGCGCTGTGCCGCCACCTTGGGGTCAAGCTGACGCAGAGATCCTGCCGCTGCGTTACGGGGATTGGCCATGAGGGGCTGTCCCTCCAGCTCACGCTTGGCGTTGATCTTTTCAAAGGTGGCACGGGGCATATAAACCTCACCGCGCACGGTAAGCGTCAAGGGCTCGGTGAGTTTTAAGGGGATGGAGTAAATGGTGCGCAGATTTTCCGTCACGTCCTCGCCGATCTGTCCGTCGCCGCGCGTTGCACCCGACACAAACACGCCGTCCTCGTAGCGGAGCGCAACGGAAAGGCCGTCGATTTTAGGTTCCACCGAGTAGGCGGCATCGGGCAAGGGAAGAGCCACACGTGCAAGGAACTCGCGAAGCTCCTCAAATGAAAACACGTCCGAGAGGGAGTTTAGGGGCACGCCGTGCGTCACCTTTTGGAACTTGTCCAGTGCGGCGCCGCCCACGCGATGCGTGGGAGAGGCAGGGTCGTCCAGTTCGGGGTGTGCCTGTTCCAATGCGAGGAGCTCAGCATACATCTTGTCATATTCAAAATCGGAGATTTCGGGGGCGTCCTCTACGTAGTAACGCTTCGCGTGATAGGTGATCTTGCGGCGCAAGGCGTCAATGCGCTGTTTTACCTCGTTCATAGTCCCACTCCTTCATGAAATACTATAAAATATTATACTATATAACGCGCGCTTTGTCAATCAAATAAAGTGTGAAACCCCCTTGCCCTTTGTGCTGTTTTGTGGTACAATAGAGAGGATGGCTGCACGGGAATCAAACACACAAGTCCCGCGGCAATGCCTTTTCGCGTCTTTTGCCGCGACAAGTTTTGAAAAGTCCGCACTTGTCTGCGCCTTGCCGCAGACAAAATCCATCAAAAACTCATTTGCCGCAGGATGCGAGTAGTTTTAACAGAATAGATTTTCAGGGAAGCGAGTCGAATTTTTCGCAGAATATGCGGATATTTCGGAAAAATCCGGCGATGCTCTATGGAAAAGATATCTCTTAAAACCTTACGTGTTCGTTTGCCGAGCGGCTAGAAAAGGGGGTGGCGAAGTGAAGCTGCTAATTGCATATGGTACCAAGACGGGAAGTGCGCGCGAGATGGCAACGCTACTTGCAAATGAGCTTGCACGTCACGACGTAACGCTTGCAGATCTTGCCACAGAAAGCCCCGATCCCACGGAATTTGATTACGTGGTGCTGGGCAGCGCCATTCGTATGAATCGCCCCATTCGCCACGTGCGCCGCTACATCGCAAAGTATGAAAAAGCGCTGTGCGACATACCCCATACGCTTTTTCTGTGCTGTGCTTTCTCTGATCAGTTTGATCATTATCTCCGCGTGGCATTCACGCGCGAACTGATCGACACGGCAGAGGAATGTACCTATTTCGGCGGCGATCTCTCCCTCTCTCGTCAGCACGGTGTGGATAAAATCCTCACGCGGATGCTGCGTAACAACATTTTGGAGCAAGAGGACGAGGAGGGGTGTGTGTTGCCCTCGCTCTTACCCGAACACGTGCGTGCCCTTGCCGATCGCCTGCGTAAAAAATAATTTGCAAAAAAAGTGTTGACAATAAGGTCCTTTTGTGCTAAACTATACTGGTGTTGAAAACAACACCAACACGCCCCTGTAGCTCAGACGGTAGAGCACTTGACTTTTAATCAAGGTGTCCGGAGTTCGAGTCTCCGCAGGAGCACCAACAAAAAGCCCCCGCCCTTGTGGCGGGGGCTTTTTGTTGCTGTTGCG
>JAZNAM010000009.1:0-10721 GCA_045586515.1 Eubacteriales bacterium | reverse complement strand
GCAATAGTAGGCCTCAACTCCTTGGCTCACAGAACGACATGGCTACGATCCGACTTTAAAGGGTGCGAAGCTTGATGTTGTCGGCGTCCGCGCTGTTGTCAAAGGGGCGCGCACCAACAAGCACGTTCAGCTTTTCACCGGGGATCGCTTCACCAAGCGGCTTGCGGTCGGTTTCGTGGCCGAGGTGGGGAAGCAGATCGTTGATATAGAATACGGGGTCCACATCGTCCTCGCCGATGGTGATTTCTACTGTGGTGCCATCCTTTTTCACGACAACGCCGTGAAGCGCGAGGGGCGTGGCAACCCACTGATACTTGCGGATACCGCCGTAATAATGCGTCTTGAAAAAGCTCATACCGCCCTCTTCGTAAAGGGGACAGGGCTTGAGATCAAGTCTGGGGGAGTCCACGTGTGCGGCAGCAATGCGAATGCCGTTTTCAATGGGCTCTGTGCCTACTACAAACAGATACAGACTTTTTCCGTGGTTGTTGTAGTAAAACTTATCACCCGGTTGCATCGCATCACCGAAATGATAAGGGCGAAAGCCTTGTTCATTCGCCATACGCACACCCTCGCGCACCGCTTCGCGTTCCGTCTTGGCGGCATCAAGGAAGGCGGCGTAGCCGCGCGCGTAGTCAAAGGCAGCGTCGATGTGGCTGTCTTCGCAGCGCTCAAATACGCTCTTTTTGGTATATACGAGCTTTTCGCTCCATGCTTTACTGTCGGTCATGTGGGACCTCCTGTTATTTATCGTATTTCTTATCGTAGCGTGCATAGGCACGCATCACGCGGTCAACGTATCCTCTCGTTTCGGGAAAGGGGATTTCTCTGAGTTTGCCGTCACTATCCAACCATTCCGTCACATGTCCCTCACCTGCGTTGTAGGCGGCAAGCGCCACGCGCCAATCGCCAAAGCGGTCCATCAGGTAGGAAAGATAATAGGTGCCGTAGCGGATATTCAGCGTTGGGTCAAAGATGGATGCTCCTTGTGTCTCGCATAGCTTTTCATCGCGTATCCACGAAAAGGTGTCGGGCAGGAGCTGCATGAGCCCCATTGCGCCTGCCTCGGATACGACATTGGCGTCAAATTTGCTCTCCGTTTGTATCACGGCAAGGATCATTGCCGCAGGCACGCCAAACTCCGCGGAAGCGGCGTGCACCGCAGCCATCACGGCACGTTCCTTTTTCACGGGGACAAGAATGCTTTGTAAAACGAGAAAGCAGATGAGTAAAAGAGGGAGAACGATCCAAAACGGACGAAATTTGTCGCGCGGTGTTTTCAATTACACGTTCACTCCGTACTGTTTGATAAATTGGCAAACAGCGTGTTCCAGTGCGGTAAGATCGCCCGTGTTTTCAATCACGGCGTCGCAGTGCGTTTTAAAGTATGCATCGTCGTGCTGTGCACAAAGGCGTCGCAGTGCACAGGTTTCGTCGATTCCGTCACGAGCCATAATGCGCGATACGCAAGCATCAAGAGGGGCGATCACGCCAAGCACCAGGTCGCACTCGCGTTCCACACCCGCTTCGAACAGTTGCGGGGCGTCAATGAGCACGGCAGGTACGCCCTCGTTTGAAAATTCACGCACCAAATCACGCGTTTTTGCCATAATATATTTATGGGTGATCGTGTTTAAAGTATGCAGTAGCGCGGCAGTGTTTTCTTTGCCAAAAATAGTTGCGGCAAGTTTTTTTGTGCAAACAAGACCGTTTTGGTCTAAGATGTGCGAACCAAACGCCTCAACAAGTTCTTCTGCACAAGGCCCATTGCTTGCAAGAATATCGTGATAGACCGTATCGGTATCCACGGCAGGAATGCCATGGCGTGCGAAGATCTCACACACAGCGCCTTTTCCCGAGCCGCTTCGCCCCGTAAGACCAATGATCTTTGTCACAGCAATACCTCCTCGCCCGCATAAACTGCGTTACGGAATGGATATGTGCTTATCACGCAATAGCGCTGCAAAAAGATGACCGACTTCTCGGGAGAGGGGAGCGCGCGCAAAGCATATGCGTGTGCTTTTCCCATAAAGCCGTACCCGATAAGACTGATACGGATCTGTTTATTGTCCTTGTGCACGACACGCCCACTCCCTTTATAAATAACTTTACATAATATTATACTACATAGATGTAACTTTTGCAAGAGAATAATTGCCGATTCGTATTGAAATTTCGCTCACTATCCGTTATAATAGAGAAAAAAGGGGAGGGATTGACCGTGGCTCGCTATTCTACGTTGCTTTTTGATGCAGACGATACGCTTCTTGATTTTGGCCGTTCAGAGCACGAAGCAATCCTTGATGCAATCCGCTATATGGGGATCACGCCAAACCAGGAAATGGCGCGCGTGTACAGCGAGATCAACGCCCTCGCGTGGAAACGTTTGGAGCGCGGCGAGATCACCAAAGCAGAACTTCGCACCCTGCGTTTCCGTGAGCTTTGTGAGCATTACGGCTTCACGCTAGACGTGGAGCGTTTTGCCAATGCTTATGTCAAGTTTCTCGCCCAAAAATCTTACCTGATGGATGGCGCATTGGAGGTTTGTCGTGCACTGGCACCTCATTGCCATCTCTATATCATTACCAACGGTATGGCCGTTGTGCAAGAGGGGCGTTTTGATCCTTCGCCCTTGCGCCCGCTTTTTAATGATGTGTTCATTTCGGAAAGGGTGGGGGCAGAAAAACCATCTGCCGCTTTTTTTGATACCGTTGCGGCACATATTCCCAATTTCGATCCGCACGATGCACTGGTGATCGGGGACTCTCTTACTTCCGATATTCGCGGTGGTATTGATGCAGGTATTGACACTTGTTGGTTCAATCGAAAAGGCGTGGATGCACCAAAGGGTATGCCAATAACTTATATCGTCAGGGCATTAAATGAAATTTTGCCTCTGGTTCTCGGCGCGTGAGGCGAGAAATTGCGGATTTATTGAAAAACGAAGGCGTTTCGATTCTGCAAAATGTACAAACCGCCCCGCTTTCCACGATAAAGATTGGCGGAACGGTTTCGCTTTTGATCGAGCCCACATGTAAAAACGAACTTATTACCGCAATACGCATCCTTTCTGCATACGCCTATCCGTTTGAAATCATTGGGCGTGGCAGTAACGTGCTGTTTGCAGATGGGCATATCCCGATCGCACTGATTCGTACCACGCATCTTGATGCCGTTCGCTATACGCGCATGGGTCTCACTGCCGATGCGGGCACTTCTCTCACGGCGTTGTCCGCGCTTGTGGCGCGGCGCGGTTTTGCCGATCTTGCATTCGCCTTTGGCATCCCCGGCACGCTGGGCGGTGCACTGGTGATGAACGCAGGCGCACACGGCAATTCAATCTCCGACGTGGTACACAGCGTTACCGCTTATTGCCCGCAAATCGGGAAAACAAAAACGTTTTTTAAGGATGAATTGAACTATTCTTATCGAAACAGCGCTTTTCAACAAAATGACTGGGTTGTTTTATCCGCGGAGCTTTCGCTGCAAGACGTGCGTGAGCCTGCGCAAATTTATACGCGCATGCGCGCGCAAAGCGCGCATAGACGGCAAACACAACCGCTTGAATATCCAAGCGCCGGTAGCGTGTTTCGGCGTCCCGCACCCGATGTGCCATTGAGCCGCATCATGGATGAGATTGGTTGCAAGGGAATGTGTGAGGGCGGTGCCGCCGTCTCACAAAAGCACGCAGGGTTTATTATCAATCGCGGCAACGCCACCGCGAAAGATGTCGTTACTTTAATTGAGAGATTGCAAAATAAACTGGAAAAGGAAAGGGGAATATGGCCGCACACGGAAATGCGGTTTATTCCAAGAGAGAGATGAGTTTTTGTTCTGATTTCAAGGAAGAATTGTTGGAGGGTGCGCCCCGCCGTCGTTGCTGTAAGAACGCGTATGCGGCGGGACTCCTCTACGATGTGCAAGAGATGCGCGAAAACTGTCTTGTGCAGATCGTAACCAATCTTGCCGTGCGCCGCGAGTGTGCGCGTGTGTTCCGAGAGAAATATAAAAGAACAGCGCTTCTTAACGGTTCCGCCTTGCTTTATGCCTCGGAAGAGATGTATCGTGCGCATATGCACCCCCCCGTGTTTGAGTGCGAGGCATGTAAGGTCAATTTTATGCGCGGACTTGTGCTTTCCACCGCTACGCTGAATGATCCCGACAAGTCCTTTCACATGGAATTTCGCATTGCAAACGCGGAAAAAGTTCCGTATCTTGCGGAGTTTTTTGAGGAGAATAAGTATCATCCGGGTTGTCGCACCATCAAAGGCGGCGGTATCGGCGTTTATTTCAAAAGCGGGAATGCCATCGAGGGCATCATCGGTCTGTCCGGTGCCAATAGCACGCTTTTCGAGTATATGAATAAGCGTATCGAGCGTGGTATCAGAAACGATGAAAACAGGGCAACAAATTGCGTGACGCGCAACATCAAGCGTTGCGTGACCGCTTCCGCAAAATACTGTGAGGCTATCACGCGCTTGGAAAAGTCAGGCACGCTACTGTCGCTTCCTTCGGAATTGCGCGAAACGGCGGCACTGCGTATTGAAAATCCCGAAGTGTCGCTGAGTGAGCTTGCGCTCATGCACAATCCCCCCATTACCAAGTCGGGGCTGAATAACCGACTACTTAAAATTCTCGCCGCGGCAGGCGTGCAAGCGGAGAAAAAATAAGACAAGAAAAGAAAGGAGTGAGTGCCGTGTCGGGCTTTGCACATTTGCATCTTCACAGTGAATATAGTCTGCTTGACGGGGCGTGTAGAATCGCAGATATTCCACGCCGCGCAAAGGAATGCGGTCACACCGCAGTGGCGCTCACCGATCACGGCGTGATGTATGGTGCCGTTGCCTTTTATCGCGCTTGTATTGCGGAGGGAATACAGCCCATTATCGGTTGTGAGGTTTACGTTGCGCCGCGCACGCGCTTCGATAAAACGGGCGGCGATGCACATCCGTACCATTTGGTGCTGCTTTGCGAGAACGAGGTGGGATACCGCAACCTAATCCACATGGTATCCAGTGCCTTTACCGAGGGATTTTATTCTAAGCCGCGCGTGGATATGGAGCTCCTTCGCAACCATTCTGAGGGTCTTATCGCGCTTTCCGGTTGCCTTGCGGGCCGCATACCGCAGCTTTTGTTGCGCGGTGATTTTGGTGGTGCTTGCGACGTGGCGCGCGAGTTTTCCGCGATTTTTGGCAAGGACAACTTCTATATTGAAATCCAGAATCACGACCTTCCCGAGGAAAAGCAGATCCTGCCCGATCTTGTAGAGCTGGCACGGGTGTGCGAACTGCCTCTTGTGGCAACCAATGACTGTCATTATCTGCGCCGTCGTGATGCAGAAATGCAGGCGGTATTGCTTTGCGTACAGACGAACAATCAGCTCTCGGACGGCAGACCGATCGGCTTTGAAACGGACGAGTTCTACTATAAAGATACTGCCGAGATGGAGATGCTGTTTGGCAAGTACGGGGGGGCTATTTCTAATACCGCAAAAATTGCGGAGCGTTGCCATTTCGCTTTCGATTTCACCAAAACGCATTTGCCCAAGTTTCCGTGTCCGCGCGGTGTTAGCGCGCCCGCGCATTTGCGTATGCTTGCCGAGCGCGGCTTTGCCGCACGGCGCGACGCAGAACTTTTGCACCTTGACCGATACAGCGAGGAAGACTATCGCATTCGTATGGACTATGAGCTCGGCGTAATCGAGCGCATGGGATATGCTGACTACTTCCTGATTGTACAGGA
The DNA here is from genome assembly GCA_045586515.1 of Eubacteriales bacterium. Classification (GTDB taxonomy): domain Bacteria; phylum Bacillota; class Clostridia; order Oscillospirales; family CAG-272; genus Firm-07. The sequence continues at coordinate 4,979 of JAZNAM010000009.1, read as the reverse complement.
TTACGTAAATTACGCGAGAAGCAAAAAAATCCCCGTCGGACCCGGAAGAGGTTCGGGCGCCGGTAGTATCGTCGCCTTTTTCTTGGGTATTACGGACGTAGATTCGCTGTATCATGATCTGCTTTTTGAGCGTTTCCTCAATCCGGAGCGCGTGAGCATGCCTGATATTGATATGGACTTTTGCTATAACCGCCGCGAGGAGGTTATAGCATACGTAGCAGAGCGCTACGGCAGGGAACACGTTTCTCAAATCGTAACGTTTGGCACCATGGCGGCGAGAGCCGCAATTCGCGACGTAGGCCGCGTGCTGGGCATGCCGTATTCCGACGTGGACGCCGTTGCCAAGGCCATTCCGCGTGAGCTTGGCGTGACCATCGCCGATGCCATGCAGCTTCCTCAGTTCAAGTCGCTTTACCAAATGCCCGAATACAAGCGTCTCATTGATCTTGCAATGGCGTTGGAGGGTATGCCGAGAAATCTTTCGATCCACGCCGCAGGCGTCGTGATTACGGAGCGACCGCTCAGCGAATATCTTCCGCTTTCCGCCTCCAACGGCGTGGTCGTAACGCAATATGACATGGATACCATCGCAGAGCTTGGACTTTTGAAGTTCGATTTTTTAGGTCTGCGCTACCTCACGATCATCAACGATGCCGTGATGCAGATTCGCGAGAGTGAGCCCTCGTTTGATATCGAAAAAATACCGCTGGATGACCCCGATACCTATCGGCTGATCGCCAAGGGGGCAACGCTTGGTATTTTCCAGTTGGAATCGGGCGGTATGCGTCAGATGCTGATGAATCTTGCCCCCACCTCGTTTGAGGATATCGTGGCGGCGATTGCTCTCTATCGACCTGGTCCGATGGATTCGATCCCGACTTTTATTGAAAATAGGAAAAATCCCGATAAGATCTCCTATCGCACGCCGCAAATGGAGCCTATATTGCGCAACACCTACGGATGTGTGGTTTACCAGGAGCAGGTGATGCAAATTTTCCGCGAGCTTGCAGGATATAGCTTCGGTCACGCAGACGTGGTGCGTCGTGCTATGTCCAAAAAGAAGGCCGCAGTGATGGAGGCAGAGCGCGGTAGCTTCCTTGCGGGATGCGAGGAACGCGGTATTCACCACGATGTTGCGGGTGCAATCTTTGACGATCTTGCCGCGTTTGCTCATTATGCGTTCAACAAGAGTCACGCCGCCGCTTATGCCGTGATCTCTTATCGCACCGCATACCTCAAAGCGCATTATCCCAAGGCATATTTTGCCGCACTCCTCACGTCAGAACTTGGAAATATGCAAAAGATCGCGGAGTATATCACCGAGGCAGGCAAGTTCGGCGTACGCGTGCTGCCGCCCGACATCAACGAGTCCGAGGTGGTCTTCCACGTGAGTGGCGATCACGTGCGCTTTGGCTTGCTTGCGCTCAAAAACGTGGGGCGCTCCTTCCTTGAAACCACGGTAAACGAGAGAAAGAGAAATGGGCGTTACGCATCCTTTGACGATTTCCTTGACCGATTAGAGGGTGTGGATCTCAACCGCCGCCAGATCGAGTCGCTCATCAAGGCGGGGGCTTTTGATGCGCTTGGCGTATATCGTAGTAGATTGCTCGCCGCAAGCGGCGACATGCTCGAGCGGATGCAAAGCAGAAATCGAGCCAATCTCACAGGACAACTGGATATGTTTTCCACGACGGGAACGGCGCGTCCGCAGGTTTCCTATCCCAATATTCCCGAATTTGGGGCAAGAGAACTGCTCATGCAGGAAAAAGAAGCAACGGGGATGTATTTTTCCGGTCACCTCCTTGACGGCTTTTCCAAGGCGCTCGCCGATACGCGCATCAAGCCGATTTGCACGTTGTTTGAAACCGATCACGATGGTGAGTATGTGATGGCGGATCGCGCGCGTGTCTGCATTGCAGGCGTCGTAACGGCGATCACGTCCAAAACCACGAAAAAAGAGGAACGTATGGCGTTCTTCACGTTGGAAGATCACAACGCGGAAATCGAGTGCATCGTATTCCCCAAAACCCTCACACAACATGGTCACGCCCTGCGCGCAGATGCAGTCATTCGTGTAGAGGGAACACTATCGCTGCGCGAGGACGAAAATCCCAAGGTGCTTGTTTCTCAAATGGAGGAACTTGCCGATAACGAGCATTACGTCAATGCATCACGCGCACAGACCCCCACACCTGTATCCGTAAAACAAACAGTATCAATGCCCAAAACGCCCAAAATCTTGTATTTGCGCGTGCCATCCTTTGCGTGTGCGGAGTGGAAAAAAGTGAGCAATCTGCTCGACATTTTCGAAGGATCGCTTCCTGTTTCTGTTTTTGACGCCTCGAATAAGTGCTATCACAAGCAAGAGATGGGATTTGATTGCACACCCTATACCATTGGAGAATTGCAAAAAATTCTCGGCGCAGAAAACGTTGTGCTCAAATAACATTTTTTTGCGAAATCGACCATAATATGACCAGAATTGCACACCCTCGCGCTGTTTACAATACAGTCGCGGGGGTGTTTTGTATGTGGATCAAAAAATGGAGCAAAAGAATTGTAAAGGCGGCGTTGTGTTTGACCTTTCTTACGTTTACCGTAGGTGCCATAGCCGTAGTTTTGACGGGACTGTGGATCGGTTGCACGATAGATACCGAACTGGACAAGAATATTCTGGTGTCGGGTGGTGATCGCACCACGCGCTTGTATTATTATGAGGAGGACGGTAGGGCGGTTGAACTTTCCGCAGATCGCATCAGCGGATACGAAAATGCACTCTGGTGTCCGCTAACGGAGATCTCGCCGAATCTCGTCCAAGCGTTCATCGCAATCGAAGACAAGCGTTTCTTTTCTCATGCAGGTATCGACTGGGCAAGAACGTCGCGTGCGGTCCTGGATTACTGTCGCGGCGGTGAGGGACATTTCGGTGGATCCACGATCACGCAGCAGCTTGTGAAAAATCTTACGGGTGATACTGAGCGAAGCGCCAGACGTAAGATTTCGGAGATCGTGCGTGCGGCAAAGCTTGAACGCGCGCTTGACAAATCGCAGATACTCGAACAATATCTGAACGTTGTCAATCTTTCACAGAATTGTTACGGTGTAAAAACGGCAGCAAACGCATATTTTTCAAAAGAGCCGAGCGAACTTTCACTGCGTGAAGCCGCAACACTTGCGGCGATTACGAACAACCCCGCCAAATACGACCCGATACGGCACGCAGACGCAAACAGAGCGCGCCGTGATGTTATCCTTGCCCAAATGTACGCCCAAGGTATGATTGATGTGCGTGCGTTTCAAGAGGCAAGCGAAGGGGAAACGGTGCTTTTTCCCAACAAAACGGTGCTATCGGGGCGTGTGAACTCCTGGTATGCCGATATGGTGGCCGAAGACGTGATTCGCGCACTTGTCGAACGACGCGGTATGAGTGAGCAGGCGGCAAGTCGACTGGTATATGCAGGGGGTCTAAAAATTTTTACCGCAATGAATCCTGCCTTACAGGAAATCGTGTGTGCGTTTTATGAGGATCCCGCACATTTTCCAACGCACGCAAACGGTAAAAAAGCGCAAAGCGCCCTGCTTTTGGTGGACCCGCACACGGGCGATATACTCGCTGTGGCAGGCGCGATTGGCAAAAAAAGTGCGAATCGCATTCAAAATTTTGCGTGTGACGCCAAGCGACCCTCGGGGTCTGTGATTAAGCCCCTTTCGGTATATGCCCCCGCCATGAACAAGGGACTGATCACGTATGCCTCGGTGTTTGATGACGTGCCGCTCTCCTTTCGGGAAAACGGTGCGCCTTGGCCCAAAAATGCCCCCGATCTGTATCGGGGGCTCACAACGGTCAACACGGCGATAAAATATTCCGTTAACACCGTTTGTGTATCTGTGTTAGAGCGGCTTGGAAAGGAATCCTCCTTTTCTTTCCTTAGCGATAAATTGGGCTTTACCTCTCTTGATGAGAGGAATGATATGGGTGCTGCGGCATTGGCACTCGGCCAACAGCACAATGGCGTCACACTCCGTGAGATCGTGGGCGGGTATACCGCACTTGCAAACGGAGGTGTCTATGAGGGAACGCGCAGTTTTTATAAGGTGATTGATAGTAGTGGTAATTTGCTTTTGGAGAATGCGTGTGAGAGTAAACGGGTGTTGAGGGAGGCGGATGCGGCGATCCTGACGCAAATGCTGCGTGGCGTGGTTGAGGGCGGCACGGGCAGTGCATTGCAAGTAAAGCAGATGGTGGACGTTGCAGGCAAAACGGGCACGACAGGGAAGAACTGCGACAAATGGTTTGTTGGATATACACCAGGGCTTTTGTGTGGCGTGTGGTATGGACACGAGTATCCCGCGTCGCTCTACGACGTGAAGGGGAACCCGGCGCTTGCTATTTTTGATAGCGTGATGCAGCGCGCGGTGAAAGAAAAGGGCGAAGCGGGGGCGCAGTTTTCGCTCCCCACTGACGTGGTGCTCGTCCGCTATTGTAAGGATTCGGGGTGCTTGCCCACCGACGCGTGTGCGCAGGATCCAAGGGGACACAGAACAGAGTATGGCTATTTTAGAAAAGGGACTGAACCAAAAGGGTTTTGTACCTGTCACACCTTGGTGGATTACTGCGAGGGCGGCGGCGTGGCAACGAGATTCTGTGACGCGACGTGTTGCAAAAAAACGGCACTTGTGCGCGTGAAGCGCAACTTTCCGCGCCAGATTAAAATAGAGGACGCACCCTATACCTTTGATGGCGATGTGCCGTATTTGGAACGGTATTTATCTTCGAATGAGCCATATTATGCACTAACGGACGAAAGTAAGCAGCACTATGGCATCGGCATGGATGTTTTGCCTTATAACAGAATTTGTCCCATTCACAGCGGGAAAGCAGATTTTTGGGATCGCCGCTTCGATATAGGATAAACAAAAACGCCCCCGTGCACTTGGCACGAGGGCGCTCTTTTTTGGTGTCACACAGTTTCTTCCAA
>JAZNAM010000008.1:0-7860 GCA_045586515.1 Eubacteriales bacterium | reverse complement strand
ATTCTTTGCTGACGCAAAGAGCGATATTATTGCTGACGCAATAGTGATATTGTTCGGCTTCGCCTCACAGTGATATTCTATTCGCCTATAAACTCGCGTAGCGAATATCACTTGGACGAAGTCCAAATATCACTACGCAGAAATATCACTCGCCGGGAGGCGAATAGAACTGGCGTGATACTCCGTTAAGAGTATCACGCCAAACGCTCTGTCCTTTTTTTATGTATTAGGCGAAGAAGGATTTCGTGCAAAGGGCAAGGAGATAGGTGAGAAGTCCCGCCACGGTGGGGGAACTGACCCACGCGATGCCGATCTTGCCGAACACCTTGAAGTTCACGTTGGAAAGGGACTTCGTTTTGATGCTGTTCACCAGTCCCGCGCCGATGACGGCGCCAACGACTGCCTGCGAGGTGGATACGGGGATACCCATGAGCTTTTCCATAAGCAGAATGGTGAGTGCCATGGCGATAATGACGAGGAAGCCCTCGACCTGATTGAGCTCGGCGATCGAGCCGCCGACGGTCATCATCACGCGCTTGGAGAAGGTGAGAACGCCAACGGCGATGGCAATGCCGCCGACCACGGCGGTAAGCGTTGCGGCAACGGAGACCTCACCGAGCAACGGGAGCTGCCAGGTGGGCAGGAGCGCGTCCGAGAACAGGTTGGTGGCAACGCCCGTCTGGGCACCGTACAGGTCGTAGTACAGTGCCGTGACCGAGGCAGAGGAGTTTACGCCGATGCTGTAAGCGGCAACGCCGCCTGCCACGAGGTAGCCGACCTTGATGAAGGTGTCGTAGTTACGCATGCTCGTGATGCGCTTTTCAAACAGGCGCTTGACGACGAGCGTGAGCACGAAGGAGATGATCGCGGCACGGAGGGGGTTGATGAGCCACGTGATGGCGAATTTGCCGATCTGGGGCAGGTTGACCGCCAGCACCTCGGGGTCGGAGTAGTTGGCTATATAGCGATTTTTTCTTGTTTCTTTAGCAGACGCCGAAGGCGAGCATTGCGCGTGCAACCTTAATAAATCCTGCAATATTCGCGCCTGCCACGAGGTCGTCACCAAGGCCGTACTCGCGTGCGGCGGCGATGGAGCTTTCAAAAATGCTCTTCATGATCTGGTGGAGCTTGAGGTCGACCTCCTCTGCCGTCCAGGAAAGGCGCATGGAGTTCTGCGTCATTTCCAGACCCGAAACGGAAACGCCACCTGCGTTGACTGCCTTGGAGGGGGCGATGATCACGCCATGCTCTTTGAGGTACGCCATTGCCTCGTTGGTGGTGGGCATGTTGGCAACCTCGACGTAGTACTTCACGCCGTTGGCAACGATCATCTCTGCTTCCTTCATGCCAACCTCGTACTGGGTTGCGCAGGGCATGAGCCCGTCGGCCTTGACGCCCCAGGGCTTCTCACCCTTGAAGAAGGGAACGCCGAACTTATCGGCATAGTCCTCGACGCGGTTGCGGCAGGATGCGCGCATTTCGAGCATGAAGTTGATCTTCTCCTCGGTGCAAACGCCGTCCTTGTCGTAGATATAGCCGTCGGGACCCGAGATGGTGACGACCTTGCCGCCCAGCTCGTTGATCTTCTTTACCGTGCCCCAAGCAACGTTGCCGAAGCCCGAAACAGCAAAGGTCTTGCCCTTGATGTCGTCACCGAAGTAGTGCAACATTTCCTCGGTGTAGTAAACGGCACCAAATCCCGTTGCTTCGGGACGAAGGATCGAGCCGCCGTAGGGCAGTCCCTTGCCCGTCAACACGCCAGTGAACTCGTTGCGCAGGCGCTTGTACTGGCCGAACAGGTAGCCGATCTCGCGTGCACCTACGCCGATGTCACCGGCAGGTACGTCGGTGTTTGCACCGATGTGACGCGAAAGCTCGGTCATAAAGCTCTGGCAGAAGCGCATCACCTCTGCATCCGACTTGCCCTGGGGATCAAAGTCGGAGCCGCCCTTGCCGCCGCCCATGGGGAGGGTGGTAAGGGAGTTCTTGAAGGTCTGCTCGAATCCAAGGAACTTGATAATGCTCTCGTTTACAGAGGGGTGGAAGCGCAAGCCGCCCTTGTAGGGGCCGATGGCGCTGTTGAACTGGATACGGTAGCCACGGTTGACGCGCGTGACGCCCTTGTCATCTACCCACGGTACGCGGAACTTGATGATGCGCTCGGGCTCGACGATCATGTCGATCACGCCGCTTTCAATAAATTCGGGGTTCTTTTCAACGACGGGCTCGATAGAGGTGAACACCTCTTCAACGGTCTGGTGGAATTCGGTTTCGCCGGGATTGCGACGGATGACATCTTCCATCACACGGGCAAGATAGGGATGCTTGATCATGGTGGGGTACTCCTTATAACTAATATGGTAATAGTATAGCATAAGACAAGACATGGTGTCAATAGAAATTTGCAAGTTTTGTGGACTTGGGTTGCAAATTTGTTGAAAAAAGTTGATATTTTTCTAACAAGCTTGTTTTTCTTGCGAGTTTTGTGGTGGACAAGCGCCAGATTTGCCCCTCTTGGCATATGGGGGTGTCAAGGTGCATACGCTGTACTGAATTTATCGGGAATGAGGTGGCTAAATGAAACTCAAACAAAAGCTTGGTGTGGCGATTGCGGCGACGTGCACGCTGGTTGCCCTCTCGGTTGGGATCGGCGTGGCAACAAACGCGAAGCGCGAGGCGAAATCCCCTGTGGTCAGCGTAGGGGTACAGCGCGTGGCAGATAGCGCGCGGCTTGCCGCTTGCGCGCCTGTGGGGGAGAGCGTGCAGTTTGGGGAAACTTTTTTTGACGTGGCGCTTGGCGGTGCGCCCCTTGCGGCGATCACCATTACGCGTTTGCCTGACGTAACGGCAGGGGAATTGATGCTGGGGTACGGTGAGGTGAGCCGAGGACAAACGGTGCGGCGCGAGAATTTCTCCTATCTGTCGTTTGCGCCCGTGTCGACAGGGGAGGCATCTTTCACCTTTGCGCCCGTCACCGAAAAGGGGGAAGTGGGGTATGAGGTGTGCTGTACCATTCGCTTCACGGAGGGCACAAACAGTGCGCCCGTGGGGGAGAGCGGCAGTTTGCAAACGCACGCAGGGCTCTCTTACAGCGACACGCTGGCGGCGAGCGACCCTGATGGGGATGCGCTCTATTTTGAGGTAGTGTCTTACCCCAAAAACGGCACGATCACGCTGGACGGCGCGACAGGGGCGTTCACCTATTTGCCTGCGGACGGATTTGACGGAACGGATACGTTTACGTGGCGCGTGCAGGACGAGAACGGCGCGTTTGGCGAGGCGCGTGAGGTTGCCGTGACGGTGCATCCTCTTGCCACGGGCTACTACTATGCGGATATGGCGGGGAGTGGCGCGCACTCCGCGGCGCTCCGGGTGACGGAGCGAGGGTTGATGTCGGGTGAGATGATCGGCGGCAAACCCTATTTCCATCCCGATCGCACGCTCACCCGTGCCGCGTTTGTGGCGATGCTGCTGGATGCCGCCGAGGTGAAATGCCCCGAAGCGGAGAACACAGGGTACACGGACGATGCGGATATTCCGCGCGGTATGAAGGGTGCAATCAAATATGCGCGTGAAAAGGGATGGCTTGGCGAGGACACGGTATTCCGTCCGCACGACGCGATCACGCGTGCCGAGGCAGCCGAGATCGCCGCGCGCGTGCTGAACCTTTCTGCACCGGGGTATGGCGAAACGGTGCGCGACCACGATCAGATCCCTGTGGGGGCGGCAGATGCGCTGTATGCGGTGTTTGAGGGTGGATATTTGCCTGTGACGAGCGACGGCACGCTGTCACCGAGCGCGACGCTTACCCGTGCCGAAGCGGCGGTGATGTTGGCGAGAGTGATGGAGTGACGGGCACGTAGCCGTGTTGTGATTACGTACAGGGCGGCTACACTAGTATCATAGCGCACCGACAGCGCTCGCGTGTTTCGCGCAAGGCGCGAAACGGAGCGTTACGGCTTGTTCGGCCACGCCTCCATTTCGCCTAACGGCGAAAACCGCCTAACGCAAACCCGCCGCGCCCGTCGCCGGCGGATATTCAATACGGCTATACCGACAGCGCTCGTCGCTGGCGGATATTAAAAAAAGGAATGCACGCCGTGCATTCCTTTTTTCTTATTGCCATGCCGCGGGCATGGTGCGGTTTTGTTTAAACCAGTCGGTGAATTTGAGACGAAGTTCCGAGGCGGAGCAGCTGACGCTGACTGCCTGTTCGTTTGCAGTCACCGTGATGTTGCCGTTCAGTGAGGTGAACTCATTATTGTCATAGTTGACGCAAAGCGAGGTGACGTACACCTTATCGGTGTAGGGGGCAACGCGGTCAATCATAGCTTGGGTGGGGAAGGTGTTCTCGGGCGCTGCCTTGAATTCCGGGCTACCCGCGCAGCAACACATGCATACGATCTCAGGGGAGATCACCTCAAGGAGTGCGTCGGTGCTGGAGGTCTTGGAGCCGTGGTGGCCTGCTTTGTAGAGTGCGACCTCTGGGAGATCGTTGCGCTCGATGAGTGCTTGCTCCCCCTCTTTTTCCAGATCGCCTGTGAAGAGGTAGTGATTCTCGCCATAGGTGAGCATGGTGCAAACGGAGTAGTTATTCTCGCTTGCGGACTGCTCAAAATAGTAGGCGCTATCCAGCACGGTGAGGGTGATCTCGTCCGTGAGGGCGAACACGTTTTTTTGCTCGGTGATGCACTGGGCGGCGGTGTAGTGCGTGGCACCTGCCTCGATCTCGGCGTCGCGCTCCGCAATATACTTGTCGTACATAGACGTGCCTGTGCTTTTCTGGTTGGTGAGGGCGAAGTCGATGATCACATCCACCTCGTACAGATCAAACAGGCTGCCGTTTTTGAGGGTGAAGCCGGCGTAGTGATCCTGATGCGCGTGCGTCACAATGACGTATTCGAGCTTGTTGTCGGTGACGTATTGGTTGATGTAGTTTTGAATGGTAGAAACGCTTGTGGTGCGCGAGCCCGCGTCGATGAGGATATCCACGTCGCCCGCTTTGATGTAGGTGCAGTCACCCGTGTATTTGTTGCCGAGCTCTAAAAAGTGGATCTGCAAATCGCCATCCACCACGGTTTGCTCCGTTTGCTGGGGTGACGGTTTCTTTGTGCCGTCTTCGGGCTCTTGCGCGGGTTTTTCAAACAGGTCACAGGACGCGAGCACAAGCAAGGAAAGGACGATCAAAAGGCAAAGAAGCGTGCGGCGCAGTTGTTTCATTTTTTCCATGTAAAGTTAAACTCCTTGTTTTCCAGCAGTTCCTCATAGCGGCCTTCCTTCTTGGTGCGGATGCGCACGGTGCCGAGCGTGTTCCAAAAGCTTTCTGCGCCGTCGAGAATGAGGGCGATGGGAATGAGCGCAAAGGTTTCCTCGAGCATGGTCTGCATCACGAGAATGGCGATAGCGGCGCCTGTGATGGCGAGCGCCGTAATGAGCAGAGGGGGCCACGCGCGCATACCAAACTCTCTTGCATCCATGGCGGTCTGCAATTTAAAGAGTGCGTCGATGAGGACGTATACGCCGATGATATAGGGGAGGGCGAGGTGTACGTTTTCTCTGCCGATCAAAAAGAGCATGCCGAGGATCATGGCAAGTGCACCGAGCGCGAGGTCATACTGAAACGCAAGGCGGTACAGATCGTTGGCAAAGTAGCCCAGCACGCGTGCTGCGCCGAGCACCAGGAAGGTGACACTGAGCAGATAGCGTGCCACCTGTGTGGCAACCTCGGGCCATGCAAGCAGGAAAATGCCCGCAAGGATCATGAGGAAGGACATGATGAGGTGGATGATGCGCATTTCCTTTACAATCTCTAATCTTTTCATACGTCGTCCTTTCGCTTGGTGGGGGTGGAAAGAGGGGTGTTGGTGCTTGTGAGGAGCGCGCTAAGTTCTGCCACCGTGGGGGTAGGCGTTTTGCCGCCGCGCATGACATCCAGACAAAGACCGAGAATGGCGTGGCGCGCCATACGTAGTTGTAGGGGGGAGGGCAGATCGCCGCCCGTGGCGAGGAAGCGGGAGAGGATGAGCCCCTCAATGGATTTGCCGAGATAGCGCTCCAGCCCCTCGTAGCCGAGGGATAGGGCGATGGAGCGTGCCGCGGCACCGTGTTCATCGGTGAACATCGTGACGCGCTCATACAGGCAGGTGACCGTTTCGCCAAGCGGTGCTTCTTCGGGGAGGGAGGCGATCAACGTGTCGCAGAGTTCCTCCATAACGGCGTAGATGTCTTGAAAATAGTAATAGAACGTGTTGCGGTTCACGCCGCAATCGTCCACGATATTGCGCACGGTGATCTTTTCAGGCGGCTTTTTAGCTGCCAAATGCAGAAACGATTCCACAATCGCCTGTTTGGTGTTTGATGGCACGGTCTATTCCTCCTTTCATAGCAATGAGTCATAATATATAATAGCATACATTCAGTATAGCAGAATTCGCGCGCGATGGCAAGAGGGGGCGGCAAAATTCTCCCTCTTGCAAAATTCGACGGCATGTGATATACTACTTGTGTATTTGCAAGAAAGGGGGGACAGCCGTGAAGCATATTTTTATCTACAACCCCGTAGCAGGCAAGGACACCACCGCCGCCGCCAAAGAGCTACGCGAGCGGATGCACCGCTACGACGGGCGGCTCTCCTATGAATTTTATGCCACCAAGTGCGAGGGGGATGCGACTGCCTACGTGCACGCGCGTTGCGAGGCAGAGCCCGAAGAGGAACTGCGTTTTTACGCGTGCGGCGGTGACGGCACCGCCAACGAGGTGATGCAGGGACTGGTCGGCTGCAAGAACGCTTCGATGACCTGCTACCCCTGTGGCTCGGGCAACGATTACGTAAAATATTACGGTGGCGCTTCGCGCTTTCTTGACATTGATGCGTTGCTTTCGGGCGAGGAAAAAAAGGTTGACCTAATGCGTATTGGAACCCATTATGCCATGAATGTGACTAATTTCGGCTTTGACACGACGGTGGCGGCAACTATGACGAAGGTGCGTCACAAGAAGCTGATCGGTGGCAATAACGCCTATACTACGGGTATTGTGAAGGCGCTTGTGACTTCGATGCGCAACGACTGCACCGTGTGGGTGGATGGCGAGCGCATCAACAACGGTAAGATTTTGCTTTGCACGGTGTCCAACGGTCGTTACGTGGGCGGATCGTTTTGCTGTGCACCGCGTTCTCGCAATGACGACGGACTGCTTGAGGTGTGCCTGGTGAAGCCGGTTTCTCATTTTACGTTTATCAGTTTGGTGAAGTCGTACAAGGAGGGCAAGCACCTCGACGATCCGCGTTTTGCCAAGTATATTGAGTACCGTCAAGGTAGAAGTGTGCGCGTGAAAGGCAAGCCCGGATTTGCCTATACGTTGGATGGTGAGGTGATCCCTGCGGATGATTTCACCATTGAGATCGTGCCGCAGGCACTCCGCTTCGTTGTACCGAAGCGTGGCAAGAAGGGTGCGAAAAAGGGAAGAATGACGAGCAAATAACCCTAACGGTGCGGTGGAGGTGAATGAAATCCACCTTGCGGTGGATGAAATCACTGCGTGATGAAATCCGCCCGTGGCGGGATTTTGCAGCCCCGTAAGACGGCGCAAAAAAGAAGAACGCCCCTGATTGGGGGCTCCAGTAGCGCTTGACGCTGCTGGGCATTCAATACGGGGCTCGCGTGTTTCGCGCAAGGCGCGAAACGGAGCGCTACGGCTTGTTCGGCCGTGCCTCCATTTTGCCTACGGCAAAAACCGCCTAACGCAAACCCGCCGCGCTGACGCGCAACGGGTTTGTTTATGCCCCGTAATCCGCTCCAAAACGAAAAAAGGGGCACCCCGAAGAAGACGGATCGGAGCCATGTCGTTCTGTGAGCCAAG
>JAZNAM010000007.1:0-6802 GCA_045586515.1 Eubacteriales bacterium | reverse complement strand
TCCTTGGCTCACAGAACGACATGGCTACGATCCGACTTATACATTCGCGCATGGAAAGAAGAGCTACGTTATGCCCCTCCTCTTCGCTTGCAAGTGCCAAAAGCAGGCGGCGTGTTATATCCGCGCGGGCAAGCGCTGCCGTCTCCCGATAGGAATGTGCGGCGCGAGTTTCACTCTCGGCAAAATGCGAAAGGCAGTCTATAGCTGCCGCTTGCGGATCATTCCCCACCGGCAAGAGTGTGCCGTCTATGCGTGTTTGCAGACGGAAGGGAACGCCAAGGTCACGCAAAAGTCGGCAAAGTGCCTTGTAGTGGTTGATCTCGCTTTGAGCGGTGGAGGAAAGCACCGCCGATACACTCGGTAGCGTTTCCTCCAACAAAATGGCGTGATGTAGATAGGATACGATAACGGAAAGTTCGCTTTCGCACGCACGGTAGAGTTGACCGATCACCGCGGGATTTTCACCGCATGTAGAATTGGTTTGTGCGCGCGTAGCGCGTCTGTTTTGTGGAAACATAGCAACCCCCTCCTCTCGTTGTAGTATATGCGACCAAGGGGAGGGAGTTGAGCGTTATTTTGCTTTCATTTTGTGTTGGAAGGTTAGAATTGCGAGTAACGCCAAAGGCGCGCACCATGCGCAAACGATCAGTGTGGGTACAAGTGCGTCATGCACGTTTCCAGCAAGCGCGGCACGCGCCGCATCCACTGCGTTGGCAAAGGGGAGCACGTAGGCGAAGCGTTTGAAGCCCTTGCCCAACAGATCAAGCGAGAACCACGTGCCCGATAGCCAGGCGGATACGTTTGTGAGCATTGCGCCACAAAGTGAGCCAACCTGCTTGGCATTCATCAGCGAACCCAGCAAAAGTCCGATGGATATGAAGAGAAGGAGCGTGGGGAGCAAAAAGAGAAGCATCGTGAAAGCGTGTAACGTGAGGGAAAGCCCAAAGCAAAGCCCCACGACCAAGCACAAAAGGACCTGGATTGCGCCAACGGGTACGAGCGGGAGCGCGTAACCAATGAGAAATTCGCTTGCACGCATGGGCGAGGTGAACAGGCGCGTGAGAAACGCGGTCTCACGGTCGGTGGCAAGAAGCAGACCGCCAAACAGCGAAAGAAAAGAAAAACCGAACACGGTCACGCCCGGAAGAAGGGTTGCAATATCGAACATTTGCATATTTGCTTCCGGGGGGATGTTGAGGTTCATTACCGAGAGTAGCACCAGTAACACAACAGGGAAGCCCACACCGAATACAATTGTGAGCGGATCGCGTAAAACTTCTTTAAAACAACGTTTTGTAAAGATCCACCATTTCATGCACGTACACCTCCCGTCGAGAGGGTGATAAACGCTTTCTCAAAATTATCGGTGTTTGCCAGCAGCTTGATGTCATCGGGGGTTCCGCATGCGCATAGCTTGCCACCCGAAAGGATTGCCACGCGGTCACAAAGCGCTTCTGCCTCCTCTAAATAGTGAGTGGTGAGGATCACGGTCATTTTGCCCTTTAGCGCTCGGATATATGCCCACAATTCCGCGCGCGCAATGACGTCGAGCCCCAGGGTGGGTTCATCAAGGAACAGGATTTTAGGCTCGCTGACAAGTGCCATCGCAATGCTGACACGGCGCTGCCAGCCGCCCGAAAGTGTATCGGCGCGTCGGTCTGCTACGTGGGTAAGGCCGAGATCGGAAAGAACGGTATCTACACGGACGGCAACGTCCTTGATGCCGTGTAGCTCGGCGATTAGCACAAGATTTTCGCGTACGCTTAGTCGTCTTGCTACGGCTGTTTCTTGTGGGGAAACGTTGATGATTTTCTTGACTTCCACCGCCTCGGTGCGAATGCTGTGACCGTCGAGGAACGCATCGCCCTCGCTTGGCGAAACAAGGCAGGAGAGGAGCTTGATGGCGGTGGTCTTGCCTGCGCCATTTACGCCCAGCAGTGCCAGCATCTCCCCTTCGGCTACCGTGAGAGAAAGGTGATCAAGCGCTGTGAGGTCGCCGTAGCACTTGGTGAGGTTAGTGGTAACAATGGCGCTCATTTGCCCCCCTCCTCTCTGTTTACCAGCCAGGAAAGGCAAGAGGCGTCGTTGACAATAGCAATGCCCCGATCCTTGTCTGCAAGCAGTAGAAGGGTATCGCCCGGTTGAATGTCAAACATGTCGCGCATTTGCTTGGGGATCACGATCTGCCCCTTTTCGCCGATTTTAACCGTGCACAAATGTCTGTCGGGAGGTAATTTCATTTCTTTTCTCCTTTGGTTTGAAAAGTATTACTTTTCCTACTTTTGTGGTGCGAAAGTGAGCCGCCCGGAAAGGCGGCTCGGGTTTTATCTGCAAAACGCATTCACTGCAATAATGACTACACCGAGCGTAAGTAGGATGACGCCCGTGGCGCGGTTGAGCGTTTTGGCGGGGATTTTGTTGGCAATACGTGCGCCGATACGTGCGAAGATGAGCGTGAAGATGATACAAAGGATCAGCGGGAAGATATCGGGGATACCCTCGAGCATGAAGTGGGAGATCGAGCCCGTGAGCGCGGTGAAGGTCATAATAAACACGCTTGTTCCCACGGCGGTCTTAAGCTCAAAGCCAAGGACGGTGGTGAGCACGAGTAGCATCATCATGCCACCGCCAGCACCCACGAAGCCGCAGATAAAGCCGACGGCACAGCCTGAGAGAACGGAGAGCACGGTGCGCTTTGTACCGGCAGAGCCTTGCATTTTTTCTTTGGTGGTCAATACGGGACGTATGATGAAGCGGATACCGAGCAAGGCGGTCATCACTACGGAGAAGCTTCCCATCGTGGTGCTGGGAAGCAGGCTGGACGCCCAGCTGCCGATCATCGTGAAGATCAGCACGCTTGCCATCATCAATGCGCCGTCGCGCACGTCGATATTGCCGTGCTTTTTGTAGGTAAGAGCAGACGCGCCGCTTGCCAGTACGTCAGAAGCAAGTGCGATGCCGACGGCATCGTAGGCGTCCATCTTTAAAAAGGTTGTGAGCATCGGAGCAATCACGGCAGCAGCACTCATACCGGCAAAACCGGTGCCAAGACCTGCGCCCATTCCCGCGAATAGACATACGATAATTTCAATCCATATAGGCATATAAACATCCTTCCCCGTATAACAGGAGATTTGATTTCTACATAATTGTACAGTAGATATTATACTTTATTTTCTTGTTTCTGTCAACAACAAAATAGTAAGGGCTTGGGGGGTATATGCCATTGCGCAAATTAGGAAATGTCAAACTCCGGTGGAACGTCAATCTCATCGGACACGTACTTGCCGGTTTTCTTGCGTTGTCGCACGCATTCCGAAAGGAGATATTCGATCTGTCCGTTTACTGAACGAAAATCGTCCTCCGCCCACGCCACAATGGCGGCGTAGAGTTTAGGAGAAAGACGGAGAGGAACTTGTTTCTTCTGTGCATCGTTCATAGGGTTCCCCTATCAGTAAAGACTTCCCGAATTGACGACAGGCTGTGCGTCGCGGTTGCCGCAAAGCACGACGAGTAGGTTGGAGACCATTGCGGCCTTGCGCTCCTCGTCAAGTTCTACTGTGCCGCGCTCGGCGAGGCGGTCAAGTGCCATTTCGACCATGCCGACGGCGCCGTCCACGATCATCTTGCGTGCATCCACGATTGCCGATGCTTGCTGGCGTTGTAGCATCACGGCGGCGATCTCCGGCGCGTAGGCAAGGTAAGTGATGCGTGCCTCGATGATCTCGATGCCTGCGATGTCTACTCTTGTTTGAATCTCGTTGCGGATGCGCTCTGCTACGACCTCGCTGGATCCGCGCAGACTACCTTCGTCCGCAAGACCGTCGCCCGTAGTATCTACGTTGGGCGCAACATCATAGGGGTAGATGCGTACAACGTTGCGCAACGCACTGTCGCATTGCAGGGAGAGGAACTCCTTGTAGTTGTCCACGTCAAACACTGCCTTCGCTGTGTCTGTTACACGCCACATCACTGCGATGCCAATCTCCACGGGATTACCAAGGCAGTCGTTGATCTTTTGCTTGTTGTTGTTGAGCGTCATGATTTTCAGGGAGATCTTCTTGCTCTCCAGCGCTGACGCGTTAACGGCTTCACCGTTGCCACCTTTCGCGGAAAAGGCACGCTTTGTGGTGACGTCTCCGCTTTGGTTAAGCTTGGTGTTGGCGGCAGGGTTGACGGCGGAGCAGAAAGGATTGACGGCATAGAAGCCCTCACCTTTCAGTGTGCCGACATACTTGCCGAACAGGGTGAGCACGAGTGCTTCTTGCGGTTTGAGAACGCGCAAACCAAGTAGCGGAAGCCAACCGATACATACGATAATAATGGCGGGGATCATGGCATAGAGATAGTAGGGAGCAAGGGTGGGGCTCTCCTCCATTACGGCGCCCGCGATAATGCCCGCAAAGCCGACGAGCATCAGCAGTATATCGAGCACGAGGACGAGCATACCATGTTTTTTGTTGGTTAAAATCTTTTCGTTCATCATAAGCACCTCCTTTGATGATATTAAAATGATATCACAAAAATATCGGTTTGTCAACAACTTATAAAAAAATACCGCCGTTTGAGCGGCGGTATTTTCGCTTTTTATTTGTTTGCTTGCATCGCGCGGCGGATGCGCATGGTTTCCTTCATGCGAAGTTCGGTATTGAGAATCTTTTTACGAAGGCGAATGGACTTGGGCGTCACTTCAATGAGTTCGTCGTCCGTAATAAACTCAATTGCTTCCTCAAGAGAGAAGACAACGGGGGGCGTGAGGAGCAGCTTTTCGTCCGCGCCCTTAGAACGGATCGCAGTGAGCTTTTTCTCGTCACAGGGGTTGAGAGCAATATCGTCGTTCTTGGGGTTGGAGCCTACGATCATGCCCTCGTACACCTCGGTTTGAGGACCGACGAACATGTCGCCGCGCTCCTGGCAATGGAACAGGCCATAGCGCGTCGTTACACCTGCCTTGGAGGCAACGAGCGCGCCCGTAAAGCGCATGGGGATCTCGCCGCGGTAGGGCTGGTAGCTGTCAAACAGCGTGTTGATCACGCCTTCGCCGTGGGTGGCGGTCATGAATTCGGAGCGGTAGCCAATGAGGCAGCGAGAGGGAATCAGGTACTCGATGCGAGAACGGTCGCCAATGGGTGTCATTTCAAGCAGATCGCCTTTGCGCTGACCGAGCTTTTCGACCACAGGGCCAACAAATTCTTGCGGTACGTCAAGGAGTACGCGTTCAAAGGGTTCGCACTTGACACCGTCAATGTCGCGGTACAGCACGCGGGGATTAGAGCAGCAAAGTTCGTAACCCTCGCGACGCATATTCTCGATTAGAATAGAAAGATGCATTTCGCCGCGGCCCGCCACAAGAAACTCATCCGTGGTATCACCGTCGGATACGCGCAGCGACATATCACGCAGTGTTTCGCGATACAGGCGCTCGCGAAGTTGACGCGAGGTGACGAACTTTCCTTCCTTGCCAGCCAGGGGGCTGGTGTTGACGGCGAAGGTCATTTCCATGGTGGGCTCGCTGACCTTGACGAATTCAAGCGGTTCCACGCAAGTGGTGGAGGTAACGGTATCGCCGATGCTGATTTCGCCTGCACCCGAGAAGCAAATGATGTCACCCATACAGGCGCTTTCGACGGGCACGCGCACCAGACCGTCAATTTGGTAGATCGACACGATCTTGGCTATTTTGGGGGCGGCGTTGGAATGGAAGTTGGAGATCATTACGGTTTGATTTTGCTTTACGGAGCCGCGCTCAATACGACCGATGCCGATACGCCCCACGTAATCGTTGTAATCAATGGAGGAAACGAGGAGCTGAAGCTCGCCGTTCTCATCGCCTTCGGGGGCGGGAATATAGTCGAGAATGGTGTCGAACAGAGGAGTAAGATCGGTGCCCTCCTCCAATGCTTCGCGCGAAGCGGTGCCCGTTCGACCAGAGCAGTAGAGCATAGGGCTATCAAGCTGCTCGTCCGTTGCGTTGAGGTCCATAAGAAGTTCCAGAATCTCGTCCTCGACTTCGCCAAGACGTGCGTCGGGCTTGTCGATCTTGTTGATGACGACGATTACGCGATGGTTAAGCTCTAGCGCGCGTTGCAACACGAAACGTGTCTGAGGCATGGGACCCTCTGCTGCGTCTACCAGTAGAATAACGCCGCTTACCATTTTGAGGATGCGTTCTACTTCGCCGCCGAAGTCGGCGTGGCCGGGGGTGTCGATGATGTTGATCTTGACATCTTTGTAGTGTACAGCGGTGTTCTTGGCAAGAATGGTAATGCCGCGCTCTTTTTCAATATCGCCCGAGTCCATCACGCGTGTAACTGTTTCTTGATTTTCACGGTAGATGCCGCCCTGCTTTAACATTTGGTCGACAAGTGTGGTTTTGCCGTGGTCGACGTGTGCAATGATCGCAATGTTGCGAAGGTCTGTTCTGATCATATGACCTACCTCTCCTCGTATAGAATTACAAACAACATATAATTATATCATACATAGGGTGCTTTGCCAAGGGGTAGGGTGACAATTTTTTTGTGCGTGCAACAAAAAAACCTTGTGCTAATTGCAAAAAAGCCAAGACGGGCTGCAAAAAGTGAAAAAATATAGAAAAAGGGGGTTGACAAGCAAAAGGGAATATGATATAATCTCAATGTTCGAAAATCGCTGGTGTGGCTCAATGGCAGAGCAGCTGATTTGTAATCAGCAGGTTGATGGTTCGACTCCGTTCACCAGCTCCACCAAAGTCCACACATGTGGACTTTTATATGGGAGATTTCCCGAGTGGCCAAAGGGGGCAGACTGTAAATCTGTTGCG
>JAZNAM010000006.1:0-22804 GCA_045586515.1 Eubacteriales bacterium | reverse complement strand
TAGGGGCTGGCGCCCTCGACAGCCCGGGTCTGTACACGCCTAACGCCCCCACTCATCACGCCTTCGCCCAAGTGGTGCCCTGCGCCGTGTCCGTGAGCACGATTCCCTTTTCAAGCAGTTCTGCACGAATACGGTCCGCCTCGGCGTAATTCTTCGCCTTCTTGGCGGCGGTGCGTGCGTCGATGGCTTCCTCAATGGCACGAATTTCGGGGTCGTCCGAATAGACGCGCACGGCTGCGGCTGCTGCCTTCGCCGCCTGCTCCTTGGCGAGCGCGTCTGCGTGTGCCAGGAGATCAAGGCAAAGCACCGTATCAAAGTCCGCAAGGGCGGCGCGCTTGGTGGCGGTGTTGGCGCTCGATTTGAGCACGTTGTGCACGGCGGTGATGGCAAGCGAGGTGTTGAGGTCGTTGTCAAGACCTGCGCGGAACTTGGCGCGCAGCGCTTCGAGCGCTTCCTCGTCCACCTGCTCCCCCTCGGTCACCTTCCAGGAGGCGATCTTGGCGATGATCTTGTTGTATGCCACCACCGCGTTGTCCAGGTTCTCATAGGAGAACACGAGCGAGCGGCGGTAGTGCGACTGCAAGCAGAAGAAGCGGTAGACCACGGGGTCGTAGCCCTTGCTCTCCAGAAGTGAAACGGTCAAGAACTCGCCCTTGGACTTGGACATTTTACCGTCGTCGGTGTTGAGGTGCAGCACGTGCATCCAATAGTTGCACCACTTGTGCCCCACGTACGCCTCGCTTTGCGCGATCTCGTTGGTGTGGTGGGGGAACGCATTGTCAATACCACCGCAGTGGATATCCACGCGCTCACCGAGGTGCTTCATGGAGATGCAGGAGCACTCGATGTGCCAGCCGGGGTAACCAACACCCCAGGGGCTATCCCATTTGAGCTCCTGATCATCGAACTTGGACTTGGTGAACCAAAGCACGAAGTCGGCCTTGTTGCGCTTGTTGCCGTCCTCCTCTACGCCGTCGCGCACGCCAACGGCGAGATCTTCCGAGCTGTAATCGTTGAAAATATAGTACTGTGCGAGTTTGGAGGTGTCAAAGTAAATGTTGCCGCCCGCCTCGTAGGCATAGCCCTTTTCGAGCAGCGCCGTGATCACCTTGATGAACTCGTCGATACAGTTGGTTGCGGGCTCGACCACGTCGGGGGTGCGGATGTTAAGCTTCGCGCAGTCTGCAAAGAAGCAGTCGGTGTAGTACTTGGCAATCTCCATCACCGTCTTCTTCTCGCGCTTTGCGCCTTTGAGCATCTTATCCTCGCCCGTGTCACCGTCACTGGAAAGGTGACCGACGTCAGTAATGTTCATCACGCGCTTCACGTCATAGCCGAGATAGCGCAGATAGCGGTCAAGAATATCCTCCATGATATAGGTGCGCAGGTTGCCGATGTGGGCGTAGTGATATACCGTCGGGCCACACGTGTACATGCTGACCTTGCCCGGCTCGTTGGGCACGAATGTTTCGCGCGTTCTCGTTGCGGAATTGTATAAAATCATCCTGTTACTCCTTGCCTTTCTTGAGTGCTTCGATCTCGGCGCGAAGGGCGGCAAGCTCCTCGCGCACGGGGTCGGGAATGTGTACTTGATCGAGATCGTTGGCAACGCGTTTGCCGGCAACGCGCACCACGCGCGCAGGGATACCCACGGCGGTGGAGTTCTCAGGCAGATCCTCCAACACCACAGCGCCCGATGCCACTTTCACGTTGTCACCGATATTCACAGGGCCCAGCACTTTTGCACCTGCGCCCACCATCACGTTGTCGCCAAGCGTGGGGTGACGCTTGCCCGTATCCTTGCCCGTACCACCCAGCGTCACGCCCTGGTAAATGGTGCAGTTGTCACCGATCTCGGCGGTTTCGCCGATCACCACGCCCGCACCATGGTCAATCACAAGACCGCGACCAATGGTTGCACCGGGATGGATCTCAATGCCGGTGACGAATTTTGCGCCCTGGCTCACCGCGCGTGCCGTCAGCTTGTGGCCGCCCTTGTGAAGCGCGTGCGACAGACGGTGCGCAAGGCGTGCATGCACGCCCGAATAGAGCAGCAACACTTCCGCGTCGCTGGTCGCAGCGGGGTCGCGCTGACGCACGGCCTCCACGTCATAATTGATCTCGGCAGCAAGCGCCGCACCCTTCACGGCAGCGTCGCGCGCCACGTCACCAAAGGTGTCCGCAACGCCGTAGCGTGCCGCATCGGAAAGCACCTCTACGGTGTCCTCGCCAACGCGTGCCAGATACTCTTGTATGTTGTCGAAATTAAATTTCATCGCGTTCTCCTCATCAGTATAGCGAGATGCCCCTCGGGCTCACGCTTTGGATGATTTTGGTGCTTTGCGCTTGCAGGCGAATACCAATTCGGCAAAAGCGAAAAGTGCCGAAAGGGCCGAAGCCTCCGCCCGACAAACAAAAAACACCCCTGTGTCTTACGACACAGAGGCGGTATCACTCCGCGGTTCCACTCTGCTTCGGGAGAGTTCCTCTCCCCTTTCTCTGTCCTCTAACAGACCGCCCTTAACGCGAGCCACACGTCAGCGGATACACAGCGAGCAAGCTCGCCTTCCCCTCTGCATCTCACGGGCGCACAGCCCCCACTTTTCACCGTACACCGCTCCCAGCCAAGGCGGCGCTCTCTGCCCGATGCCATGGGTATTTTCCCCGTTCACAGATTTTCCATATACACATTATATCCCAAACACCCCGTTTTGTAAAGAGGTTTTCCGAAATTTCTTTCCCTACGGCTACTCTCCTTGTTCGCACAAACCCAAGGCCCCATCTCGAGGGGGCTGGCACGCGGAGCGTGACTGGGGGAGTTTTTCGCGAGAAACTCCTTCCGTCTGCCTGCGGCAACCACCTCCCTCAAGAGAGAGGCTTCCTATAGCCGCCTTATTTGCGCAACAAAGAAAGGCGCCGCTTTTCACGGCGCCTCGTAGTACGGCAATATTGTCATCACCATCTTCGTTCTTTCACAAACTCCCCCGCGCAGTTCCACGGCATAATCCAGTGCAAGTTTGCCTTCACGCTCAATCTCGTTTTTCACCGCGTGGGTGGCAACTGCCACCTCAAAGGGCATGATGGGCGTTTGATACAGGCAATGATGGCGCTGTCCACGCTCAAAAACAAGCGCCGTCTTGACCGCGCCCGTGCGCATCATCGTCACCACACCGGGGACGTCCTTTTGGTAGGAAACGCTCGTGCGAGAGCCCTGCATGCCGGACGCGTCACTCTCATCCCACGCGATGCTTACACGCGTGCCATCGTCGTGATAGCGCGCCTCCACCGTCATTTCCATATGTTCGCGCTCGCTCTTTTGCGCCTCCTCACGACGCACGCCCTCAAACAGACTTTCCAAAAGCTCCTCGCGGTCGGTCACGATCAGCACTCTCACCTTTTTCAGCATATCGCGCCCCCTTTCTTTATCCTTTTTATTGTAGCACATTCCCATTTGAAATGCAACCCTTTCCCCCCCCTTACGCCTTGACACGGGCCAAATTGTGTGTTATCATATAAGGTGGAGATTTATTTTATATAAATATATTATCATATTATCGGCGGAGGTTCCCTATGGATCTGCAAAAGATTTTATCCAACCTTAAAAACTGCCCCTGTGGCAGAGTGCATACATTCACCACGCGCATGGCCGAAATTGAAAGCGGTTTGCTTGCGCGCGCAGGCGAGTATTTGCTGCGTGCCGATTTCCCACGCAATATTTTGCTGGTATCCGACCGCCCCGCGATGGACGCCGCCAAGGGGCTCACCGACGTGTTGCGCGAAGCGGGCTTCACCATTACCGAGCACGTGTGGGAGAAGATGATCTACGCACGCATTGAACAGGTGCGTGAGATTGAAGCACTCCTTGAAGACAAGGATGGCGTCCTTGCCGTTGGTACGGGCTCCGTCAATGACATCTGCCGCGTGGCATCCTACAACAAGGGCAAGCAGTTCGCCATCTTCGCAACCGCACCCTCGATGGACGGCTTCGCCTCCGACAGCGCCCCCATTATCGAGAATAATTTCAAAACCTCAATTTTGTGCGAGCAACCCGCTGTGATCCTTGCCGACACCAAGATCCTCGCCGCCGCCCCTGCGGAGCTGAAAGCCGCGGGCTTTGGCGATATGGTCGCCAAGTATATCGGCATTGTCGACTGGCAAGTCGCACGCCTGCTCATTGACGAGTACTACTGCCCCTCCATCGCGGAGATCACGATGCGTGGCACTACGCACGTGATGGAGCAGTATGCCGCCATACAAAGCAATGACGAGGTGGCAGTCGCCTCTATTATGGAGGGGCTCATCCTCACCGGCCTTGCCATGAGACTGGCCAGATGCACCCGCCCCGCTTCGGGTGCGGAGCACGTGATCTCCCACTACTGGGAATGTCATAAGCTCACACGCGGCGTGTGGCCCGGTTACCACGGTGACAAGGTGGGCGTTGCTTCTCTGCTGCTGTTACGCGCCTATCGCAACATTGCCGACCGTGTCCTTGATGTTGACCCCGTGGCAGACCCCACGGATTGGAGCGCCGTTTACGCCGCCTACGACAAGAGCCTGCATGCGGACGTCGCACGCCTCAACTCCCCCACAATCACCGACCTGGTCGATCCCGCCCGCCTCAAAGCGTGCTGGCCGCAGATCCGCGAGATCATCAAAACCGTGCTCCCCGATCCTGCGGAGATGGAGCGCATGATGCGCACAGCGGGCTGTGCCATCACCCCTGCAGACGTACATGTGGACAAGGAACTGCTTGAAAACGCTCTGCGCTACCACCCCTACATGCGCTACCGCATGCTGCTCACACGCATCATGCCGATGCTGGCCTTAGATATTATGGACTATTTGGAGTAAGGATGAAGTATCTGTTTTTCGACATTGAATGTGCCAACTGCTACCAAAACTGCGCCAAGATCTTCTCGCTTGGCTTTGTTGTAACGGACGAGAATTTCAACGTTCTCCACCCGATGGAGGATGTGCTGATCAATCCGCGTGACCGCTTCGACTGGTACGTTGCCAAAAAAATGATGGCATATCCCCGCGAGATTTTCAAGGACATGCCCCCCTTCCCCGATTTTTACGAGCGCTTCCGCGACATGTTCGAGGACGAGGATACCATGGTCGTCGGCTACGCCGTCACCAACGACGTGCACTTCTTGCACGACGATTGCCGCCGCTACGGCCTTGCGCCGTTCACCTACAAATTCTATGACGTGCAGCAGCTCTACGCGCGCCAGCCCGTCAACAACACCGCAAAAAACCTGGAGGACTCGCTCCTCTCCTGGTGCAATATTGAGCCACAGAACCTCCATCGCTCCGACGAGGACGCCTATCACACCATGCTCATCATGAAGGCGATTGCCGCTTATCACGGCACGAACTTGCCCGGTCTTATGGAAATGTTCCCCGATTGCGGCGGCTCCACCAAAGACGGCGTGATTGACTACGCCTGGAAAAAGCCCGAGGGCGAGGCGAAAAAGAAGAAGCGCCGTCGCTCCAAAAAGAAAAAGGTCGAGGGCGAGGCAAACACCCCTGCCGAAGCCCCCATATCGAGCGAGAATAGCATGGAGCGCGGCTCCGAGAATGCCGCCACCTTCGTGCGTTTTCTAAACAGCGTGCAGCCAAGGCCCACGCGCAAGCCCCCCTTGCTTTCGGGTCGCACCGTGACCGTGAGCACCAACTACCAACGCACGCACTTTAACGAGATGCTCTATCTCGTGCAGATGATCGTGAGCGCAGGTGGTCGCTACACGCTCGCCACGGGCGAAGCGGACACGCTTTATACCTGGGGCGACGACGCCACCGACGCACGCCTTACCATCGCCAAGGAGATGCAGGAGCGCGGCGAGGAGATCGAAATTCTCCCCTTAAAGGTGCTCTTTGACACGCTTGAAACCAGCGAGGTGCGCCTCTCGCGCAAGCCCCGCATGAACCCCTTCCCCGAGGCACCCGAACAAACCGAGGAAAAGGAAGAAGCACTTTCCCACTAAAGGAGGTACTTTATGCAAAAACTTTCCCGTGCGATCGCAATCGTGTTCGCACTTCTCTTGCCCCTCACCGTAGCACTTGCCTCCTGCAAGCGCACGGGCGATCCAAACACGGAAACACCCGGCACTGAGCAAAGCGGCAATCCAGGCGGCAACAACGAGAACAACAATTCCCAAGGCAATACTAACCAGAGTGGTACCAGCCAAGGTGATACCAACCAAGGCGGCGACCAAGGCGGCACGGACCAAGGTGGCGCCAATACGGGCAACAACACCCCGACATCCACCCCTGTTGACAACAACTCCTATCTTGACAAAAGCGGCTACTACGGCCTGAGCGCTCTCAGCGAGGAAAACCGCACCGCCACAACGGTTACAGTACCTACCACGCATGACGGCAAACCTGTAAAGGCGGTCCATGAGGAAGCATTCAAGGACGCCACCTCGCTCACAAGCGTGACACTCCCCGAGGGAATCATCTTGATCGGCAACCGCGCGTTTGAGGGTTGCACTGCACTCACCACCATCACGATCCCCGCTTCGGTTACCACTATTTCGGGCCAGGCATTCGAGGGATGCACTGCGCTCACAAGCGTGGTATTTGCAGAGGGTTCGGCGCTCACCTCGCTTGGTGCTTACGCGTTCAACGGCTGTACCTCCCTGCTCACGTGCGCGCTCCCCGCGACACTCAAAGCACTCCCCGTCGGCGCATTCTACGGATGTAGCTCCTTGCCGCTTACCCCCCTGCACGAAGGCATCACCACCGTGGGCAACTCCGCGTTTAAGGGCTGTACAACTATAACGCACGCGTCGTTCCCCGCGTCACTCACCGCGATTGGCGCCAATGCGTTTGAGGGCTGCACAGCACTTGCAAGCGTCCTCTTTGCCGAGAACGCGGCACTCACCACGCTCGGCAATGCCGCCTTTGCAAGCACCGCACTGGAGAGTGTTTCTCTCTCCACGTGCCAATCCCTCGCCGCCATCGGCGATAAGGCGTTTTTTAATTGCAACGCACTGACAACCGTGCTCCTACCCAATGGCATGCAGCGCATCGGCGATGGCGCATTTGAAAACTGCACCGCACTCACCACCGTCGCATTACCGAGCACGCTTGACACCATCTGCTCGCGCGCCTTTGCAAACAGCGGCATCCCCGCACTTTCCTTTGAGGGTGCGCTCGCTACGGGCTGGATCATGGAGGGCATGCAAACGGACGGTCAAACGCCCGTCCCCGCGCAAAGCGTTGATTTCACCGACGCCGCCGAGGCCGCCACGCACCTCTCGCGCTCGATCTATGTAAACTGCACGTTCATCAAAACCCAAATCTAATAGGGATAGGACTGAGGTATTGGTGCAGAAGGCGTGATCTCGGTTCGATAGGCGTACAAGGGTACGTCGAGTGCCGAGAGCGCGCCTAAAAAACACACATAAAAATGGGAACTCTGCAAGAGTTCCTACCAAAGAACCGCTTTCCCTGTCTTTCGCTGGCAGAGAAAGCGGTATTTTTATTTGTTTTGTGTGTTTTTGTTCGGCGCCTGTAGATCAGTCCTATTGATCTAATTTATCTACAAGGTTACCCATTTTTCTGCCTGTTTTTTCCACTGCCCCCGCCACGTTTTTCGCCGTGCGCCGCGCTGCGTCACTTGTCAGCACAAGTCCCGTTGCCGCTACCATCGAAGCGGCGGTCACGATGCCGACCATCTTCATCACCGTATTCATTTCTCCACATCCCCTCTTTTTTGCACTCCGTTTATAGTATGTGCGTTTGTTGTGTTTTATTTTCGCGCGCGCCCTTGCATTGACGCGCCAAATGTTGTATAATATAAAGAGAATTTTTGGAAAAAAGGAGTCGCCATGCAACAGATCTATACGATTCCCGTTCATGAAGCACTGGAAAAGTGCGCCGCAGACAAAAAATGCGGTTGCCCCATGTGCCGACTGTTCTGCAAACTGGAAAATGACGAGCTCGACCTCATCCTCGGCGCTTCGATGATGGAGCCCGACACGCGCATTCAAACCAATAAAAAGGGCTTTTGCCGCACGCACTATGACATGATGTTCGTGCGCAAGAACCGACTCGGCATGGCACTCACGTTAGAGAGCCACCTCGCCGAGCTCGCGGACGGCATCAGACCCACCTTCTTCGACAACCTGCGCCACAAGCCCGACGCACGCGCGCAAAAGCGCATCACAGGGCTGGAGCATTCCTGTTACGTATGTGACCGCATCGATTTCCATTTCCAGCACATGGCAGAAACCGTGGCGCTGCTCTACGCCGCCGATGACGAGCTTGGCACGTTTGACAAAAAGCTCGCTGCGCAGCCCTACTTTTGCCTGCCGCACTACCGCTTGCTGCTCGAAAAAGGCGCCGAGCGCCTACCGCGACACAAGATGGAAGCGTACACCAACACCCTCTCGCGCGTGGTAGAAACCTACCTCGCATCCTTGCGCGAGGACATCAGCTGGTTCTGCAAAAAATTTGATTATCGCTACGAAAACGAGCCCTGGGGCAACTCCAAGGACAGCGTCGAGCGCGCCATGGCGTTCCTTCGTTGCGATCTTCACAAATGATAAAGGAGAATTGACCTATGATTTTGGGACTTGAACAACTGCGAGAGATTGCACACGGCGCACTCCGCGTATATGAGGAGAACGGCGAGATCGTCTTTGGCCGCTTCACCGAAGAAGCACAGCACTACTACGAGGGCGTGCGCGAGGACTTCCACAGAAAAAGCTTTGCCACCTCTGGCGTGCGTTTGGAGTTCATGACCGACTCCTCTACCCTCTCCTTTGCCTACCACACACAACGTGCATCCTCGCGTCGTTTTTACTACTTTGACGTGATGGTGGACGGCGTGCTTGTCGATCACTTCGGTCACGACAACATCCTCGAGGCGCGCTCCGAGTATTCCCTCACACTCGACGAGGGCACGCACACGGTGTGCCTGTACTTCCCCAACCTCGCAGATGCACGCATCAAGGACTTCGCGCTGGACGACGGCGCGATGGTCGCGCCCGTCACTCGCCCCGTGAAGCTGCTTTGCTATGGTGACTCCATCACCCAAGGCTACGATGCGACCTACGCTTCCCAGTCTTACGCCAATATCTTGGCGGACAAGCTGCACGCAGACATGGTGGATCAGGGTATTGGCGGTGAGCATTTCTGCCCCGATCTTTTGGATTGCAAGATCCCCTTCACCCCCGACGTCATCACAGTCGCTTACGGCACCAATGACTGGAGCAGTGAGCCACGCGATCTAACCATCGAAAAGGCAAACACCTTCTATGCCAAGCTGCGTGAGCTTTACCCCAATGCCAAGATCTTTGCCATCACCCCCATTTGGCGCGCCGATCACGAGCGCGTAACAAAGGTCGGCCTGTTTGAAAGCATCCGCCAAATCGTCAAGGACGCTGCCGAGAAAAACGGCGCCGTCGTGATTGATGGCGACTATATGGTGCCCCACCTGCGCGACATTTTCTCTGACAACTATCTCCACCCCAATGATATGGGCTTTAAATTCTACGCCAACGCACTGCACACCGCAATGCGCCCTCACTTAAAGGAGGACTAACATGACGCTGACAAATGAACAACTGCGCGCCACCCTGCGCGGCGCGGTACGCATCGGCGAGGAAAACGGCGTGCTCACCCCCTGCCGCTTCGGCGCGCTTGTGAGCGACACCACCTACGCCGCAGGTAACCCCTACCATCACCTCATTCCCCAGACCTCTGGCATCGTATCCACTTTCAACACCAACTCCGAAACCCTCTCGTTTGAGTGGTCTGTGGACTCCCCCGACGAGTTTGAAAGCTTTGACGTATGGGCAAACGGCATCTTCCTCTCCCACACGCGCATCGCAACCACCAATGGTAAAGTGAACGTCGAGCTGATGGGCGGCGAGAAAACCGTCACCATCTACTTCCCCTACCACCGCATAGGTCGCATCCAAAACCTCACGCTGGAGGACGGCGCACAGGTGTCTGCCGCCCCCGACGCCGCACACAAGATCCTCTTTATCGGTGACTCGATCACCCACGGCGCCACCGCCTACATGTCCTCGATGATCTACCCCCACCAGCTCGCACGCGCACTGGATGCCGAGATCATCAACCAGGGCCTTGCTGGCGAGGGCTTCAACCCTTGCGCTGTGGATACCGAGCTGCCCTTTGAGCCCGACTTGATCTCGGTGTCCTACGGCACCAACGACTGGTCGCACAACCCCTCTCACGCGCATTTCGTGGGCGTGGTCAACGGCCACCTTGCGGCACTGCGCGATAAGTATCCCACCACCCCCATCGTGATGATCCTGCCCATCTGGCGTGGTGACTACACCCTCACCACCAAAAAGGTTGGTAGCTTTGAGGACGCACGCGAGGCGATGATGGCAGCCGCCGATCGCTTCGGCGCAACCGTGGTGGATGGCTTTACGCTGGTGCCCCATCTGCGCTCCGTGATGGAGGACAACCGCCTGCACCCGAACACCCTCGGCTTCCAGTTCTACGCAGAAAATCTGCTACCCCATTTTGAAAGGATCCTCGGCAAATGAGCGAGGGCAGATACGGCAACATGATCGACCTTTTGGCGCTCCACAAGCAATTCATTCTCGCGCATCTGCGCGAGGGAGACGTTGCCGTGGACTTCACCATGGGCAACGGCCACGATACCGCATTCCTTTCCAAAACCGTGGGAGAGAGCGGGCACGTGTACGCCTTTGACGTGCAACAGCAAGCGCTTGACTGCACCAAAGAGCTGCTTGCACGCGAAACCTGCCCCCAGAACTACACCCTGGTGCTCAACTCGCACCACAAGGTCAAAGATTATGTGAATACGCCCATTCGTGCCGGCATGTTCAACCTCGGCTACCTGCCGGGTAGCGATAAGAGCGTGACCACCATGCGCGAAACGACCATGCCCGCCATCGAAGCCGCCATCGACCTGCTCGACCACGGCGGCGTGCTCACCGTTGCGGTGTACCCCGGCCACGCCGAGGGCGATGCCGAGGGCAAAATGCTTGACGACTACTTCGCCACGCTCAACCGCAAAAAAATCTGCTGCACGCAGATTCGTATTCTCAACTCCCCCACCTCTCCGTTTTTCACGGTGGTCGAAAAGAAATAAACAAAAAGCAGAGTGCCACGCACTCTGCTTTTTTAATATCCCACGGCACTGAATGCCGCGGGGCTTTCGCCGGGATGTATGCACTGCCCACACGGCTACGCACTTATTTCACCTACAAAAAACAAAGCGGAGCTAGGCGCACCGCAGCAGACGGGCGATTGCATATTTGTCATACGCTGAGGTCGTGTGCGAGGAGCAACGCCGCTCCGCAAAGTTTTTAGGTGAAATCTTCCCAACGCCAGGAATCATACCACTTGATAATAGGCGTTTCCCCATCGAACTCAACAGGCAACCAGACGTAATCCGCAATCGAGGTGTCCTTGCGCGTGTAATAGCGCGTATGGAAATCGGGCGTTTCTTCATTGGGGTCAAAGATGCGACGGAACATGTCGCAAACGTCGGGCAGATCATCAGGGAGATCCACCAGCCATCTGTCCGCCATGGCAATATAGAGATCCTTCTTGGCGGGGTGTTTAAAGATACAGCTGATCTGACTGTCAAACGAGGTGTGCTTGGGGTCGTTTTGGTGGGGGTCACCGATCACTTTCCAGTCGCCCATCATCGTGTCACACACCGCACTCTCCGAGGGGTTCGGGAACTTGCCCGTCGTGCCCGAGGTGATCATGTAACGCTTACCGTTGCGGAAGAAGATCGCGGGCGCCTCGCGGATAAAAGGCGGGAACTTGTTGTAAAAATACGTAGCATACTCCTCCTCCACGACGCCCATATAGTCATCGGTGAGGGGTGTGATCACAAGCTTTTCGTGGGGGTTCTCATAGATGAGGTACGCGCGCTCGCCATCCTTCACCATATCAAAGTCGCCAAAACCCATGTCATTGGGGAAATACTCCTTGCGCACCAGCCCAAACGGACCCTTGATGCTGTCTGCCGTTGCAATAATCGCGCAACCGCCATGACCCGAAAGCATCATCTTCGCCCACATCACGTACTTCCCCGTTTTCTCGTTGTAGAGAATGTGGGGGCGATCCAGCTTCGCGTTAAAGTACAAGGGGCTCGTTTCATCTTCCGGTTCGGGGGGCAGGATGATGCCCTCGCTCTTCCAGTTGTACAGATCTTTCGAGGAGTAAAGGCGAACACCCCAGTGCCACACCTCATACTCCGTGCAGGACTTCTCCTTGTTTTCGCCGTACCAATAGAAGGTGTCCCCCTCCACAAACATGTAGCCCGCATGCGCCTGAATACGGTTGCCATCCTCGTCCAACCAGACCTTGCCCGGCTCAAAGCAGTTTCTCATATCACGCACCTCCGCGTTATGTCGTTGCCACCATTGTAGCATACAACGAAGCGCTTGTCCATAACAAATCCCGCGTGCCACGTTGCAAATCACGCACGCCTTCCCCGCACAACGCCCTTGGGGCTGACGCGACAGCGCAGAACAAAAACACAAAAATAAAAAAGAGCCGCTTTCTCTACCATCAAATGGCATAGAGAAGGCGGTTTTTTGGTAGCAACTCTGCGAGAGTTCCCGATTTTGATGTGTGTCTTTGTTCTGCGCTGTCGCGTCAGTCCCAATTACTTGCAAAATTTATTAACGTAATTATCAATACACTCCGCAACGATACGCTCCGCTTCCTCGCGGTCGTAAAGTTCCTTGATGTCGGTCTGCTTGTTCTCCAACTGCTTGTACACGCGGAAGAAATGCATCATTTCATCAAAAATATGTGAAGGCAGCTCATCAATCGAGCGGATCTTGTTGTAGTTGGGGTCGTTCTCGGCAATCGCAATGATCTTATCATCCAGCGAACCGCCGTCGATCATGCGCATCACGCCGATGGGATATACGCTCACCAGCGTCATGGGGTAGATCGGCTCACTACCAAGCACCAGTACGTCGAGCGGATCGCCGTCGTCCGCATATGTGCGCGGAATGAAGCCGTAGTTTGCGGGATAGTGCGTCGAGGTATACAGTACGCGATCCAGGCGCAGAAGGCCCGTGAACTTATCCAGCTCGTACTTGCATTTGCTGCCCTTGGGAATCTCAATTACCGCGGAAAAACTGGTGGGGGTAATTACTTTGGGGTCCATATCATGCCAAATATTCATAGTTCTCTCCTTTTCTATATTACTTTTTATATTACTTTACAAATTCAAATTCAAGGTCGTAGATGTGAACGGTGTGCCCGTCAGTACACCCCTTTTCCTCAAGCATCTTAATCACGCCGCCCTTGATCAGCGAGCGCTGGAAGTAGGAAAGTGACTCGTAGTTATTCAGGTTCGTTCTGCCAAGCAAATCGTAAAGCCATTCGCCCTCGACGTAGAAATGATCGTTCTCGCGGCGCACGGTTGTTTCGGTTGAGCGTACCTCAACCTCCTCGACAACGTCCAGCTCGCTCTCAAACACCGTCACAGGGGGCAGATCCGTAAGGCGATGCGCCACGTGCGTCACCAACTCCTTCACGCCCTCCCCCGTTGCGGCGGAGATGAAAAACAACTCATACCCTTGCTCAGCAACAAAGCGCTTGAACGCCTCCACGTCCACCAGCTCCTCATCCAGCGCGTCGCACTTGTTGGCAACCACGATCTGGGGGCGGGTGGCAAGCTGCTCGCTGTAACGTGCAAGCTCGCGGTTGATCGCAATAATATCCTCGGTGGGGTCGCGCCCCTCCATCGCGGAAATGTCCACCACGTGAAGTAGCAGTCTGCAACGCTCTACGTGGCGAAGAAAGGCGTGTCCAAGACCTGCACCGTCTGCCGCACCTTCGATAAGGCCGGGGATGTCAGCCGCCACAAAGCCACTCTCACCGCCCGTAGAAACTACACCCAGGTTGGGAGAAAGCGTGGTGAAGTGGTACGCCGCCACCTTGGGGCGTGCCGAACTGATCCGACCAAGGATCGAGGATTTGCCCACGCTCGGCATGCCAATAAGACCCACGTCAGCCAGCATCTTGAGCTCCAGCACGAGCTCTCTCTCCTCGCCCTTTGTGCCTTGCTTGGCAAACATCGGCACCTGACGGGTGGGGGTTGCAAAATGCTTGTTGCCAAAGCCGCCGCGGCCACCGCGGCAGCAAACAAAGGGCTCGTCATCCGACATGTCCTTGATGATCTTGCCCGTTGCGGCATCGCGAATGAGCGTGCCCAGGGGCACAAGGATCACCACGTCGGGTGCTGTCGCACCATGGAACTTCTCTCCCTGACCGTTGCCGCCGTTTTTGGCAACGAACTTGCGGTGATCGCGGAAGTACAGCAGCGTGGTCGCGCCACGGTCTACACGGAACACAATGTTGCCACCGTGGCCGCCGTCACCGCCCGAGGGGCCGCCCTTCGCCACGTACTTTTCTCGGTGGAACGCCACAGCACCGTCGCCGCCATCGCCCGCCTTCACGTAAATTTTGGTTTTGTCAATGATACGTTCTGCGTCACGCATGAGGTGCCTCCTCTCCGCGCTCGCGCACGATGAGCTTGATGGGCGTGCCGCGGAAGCCAAAAGTGTCGCGCAGACAGTTCTCGATATATCTCTGGTAGGAGAAATGGAACAGCTCTGCGTTGTTGCAGAAAATCACGAACGTGGGGGGCGCCGTCTTGATCTGCGTCATATAGTAAATGCGCAGATGACGTCCCTTGTCCGAGGGGGGCTGTACGCGCGTGGTCGCATCATTCAGTACGTCGTTGAGCATGCCCGTGGATACGCGCATACGACTCTGATTGTAAACGTAGCAGATATGCTCAAAAATATTGGTCACGCGCTGACCTGTTTTCGCGGATACGAAGATGAGGGGGGCGTACTGCATATAGCCAAGCGCCTCGTACACATCCTTGGTGTAGGTGTTTGTGGTGGAATTGTCCTTCTCGATGCTGTCCCACTTGTTCACCAGAACGATCGCCGCTTTGCCTGCCTCGTGTGCAATGCCCGCAATGCGCTCATCCTGCTCCGTGACGCCCTCGTTGGCGTCTACCATAATGAGGCAAACGTCCGCACGCTCCACCGCCATGTGTGCGCGCAATACGCTGTATTTCTCCACCTTGTCGTTCACCTTGGACTGGCGGCGAATACCCGCCGTGTCGATGAAGGTAAACTTGCCGTACTCGTTTTCCACAAAGGTATCCACCGCGTCACGCGTGGTGCCCGCAATGTCGGAAACGATCAGGCGGTT
This sequence comes from Eubacteriales bacterium, assembly GCA_045586515.1. Taxonomy (GTDB): domain Bacteria; phylum Bacillota; class Clostridia; order Oscillospirales; family CAG-272; genus Firm-07. The sequence goes on along the minus strand of JAZNAM010000006.1, from coordinate 7,588 downwards.
TGAACCAACCAAACGGTTGATCATCGAGGACTTACCTGCATTGGGCTTGCCGATCACGGCAACCTTGATGCTGTCGTCCTCAACCTCCTCGCCTACCTCGTCAGGAAGTGCGGCGAGTACCGCGTCAAGCAGATCGCCCGTGCCCGAGCCGTGCACCGAGGAAACGGCAATGGGCTCTTGCTCGAAGCCAAGCTCGTAGAACTCATAAAACTCCATGGGCGCGCCACCTACGCGATCACACTTGTTGATCGCGGGCACGACGGGCTTGCGGCTCTTTTTGAGCATGATGCCAACCTCGCGGTCTGCGGCGGTGAGTCCCGTGCGCACGTCGCACAGGAAAATGATCACGTCCGCCGACTCAATGGCGATCTCTGCCTGATATTTCATCTGGGAGAGGATCACGTCATCGGTACGGGGCTCAATACCGCCCGTATCAATGAGGGTGAGCTTTCTGCCGCACCATTCGGTCTCGCCGTAGATACGGTCACGCGTTACACCGGGGATATCCTCCACGATGGAACGGCGCTCACCAATCAGTTTATTAAACAGTGTACTCTTGCCAACGTTGGGTCTGCCAACGATCGCAACAATCGGCCTTGCCACTCTGTCACACTCCTTTCTTCACTCGGTTTGGCACACCAAACCTTACTTGCAGCCGAGCAATGCCGCGCAAAGCGCCGCACCCTCGCCTCTTACCGCCCGAATGGGCACGTTCAGCTTCTCGGATAATTCTGCGGGGGTCATGCCGCAAAGGAAGAGATCTCCCTCGGCACGCAAAGTCGTCGCGGGGATCAGTAGCTCGTCCCCCAGCGGTTTTCCGCACAGCTGCTCCTGCATATCTTTGCCCGTGAGAAGCCCTGCCACCGTGATCTGCTCGCCAAAAAAGCGATTTTCGATCTCGTACACACTCGTTTTCAGGGTTGGCACGCGCGCTTCCAGCATCGCGCACAGCGCACGCATGAGGGGTGCTGCCGCCTTGCCCGTTGCCATGCTCACGTGACGGGACGCAGGGTTCTCTCCCACGTACTCATCAAGGAAATCCATCTCCGCCTCAAACTCCGTATGGAGCGAGCGAAGCATACCCACGCCGTTTTCAATCTGCTCGTAATCGCCGTAGTATCCCTCCTCGGGGAGTGGCCAGCCCGCCTTTAAATACAGCTCGTCCGCACAGCAGAAGATGCGCGCGCCAAGCGTGCGCTCGCACTCGTCACCAAAGGCGTTGACCTGTTTGATGACCTCTCTGCTCTCCTCCATGTTGAAGGTGGTAAGGGGATAAAGCCCCTCACGGTATTTGGTAAGCCCCGCAGGCACGATGGATACGCTGGATAACGCGGGGTGCAACTTCGCAAGATCGCGCATCGTGCGCGTGAGCTCCTCGCCGTCATTGACGCCGCGGCAAAGCACGATCTGTCCGCAGATGCGGATGTTCGACGCCGCCAGGCGGTCGAGATAGGCAAGCACCTTGCCCGCACGCGCGTTGCCCATCATCTCACAGCGAAGCGTGGGATTTGTGGTGTGCACCGACACATTTACGGGGGAAATGTGCATCTTGATGATGCGGTCAATGTCGCGCTCGCCCAAGTTGGTCAGCGTGATGTAGTTACCATGCAGAAAGGACAACCGCGCATCGTCATCCTTGAAATACAGCGACGGGCGAAGCCCCTTGGGAAGCTGATCGATAAAGCAGAAGATGCACTTATTCGCACAGCACTGCTTCTTGTCCATCAGGGGCGTTTCAAAGTCAAGCCCGATGTCGTCGTAGGCGTCCTTGCGGATCGTCACCGAGAAGGGCTCCCCCTCGCGCAAAAGCGCAAGCGTCACCTCGCGCTCCGTGAGATAGAAGCGGTAATCAAGCACGTCACGGATCTCGTTTTGGTTGATCGAAACAAGCACGTCGCCTGCACAAACGCCATGACGCGCCGCGCGGCCATTTTGCTCTACACCCGTGATTTTAACCATGCGATCCCCTCCTCTCGGGCGTACTTTTCCATTCCAACTTATTATTATATCATATAATATAGCATTTGTCAAACAGCACTCCTCTCAAACTTCGCGCCATATACGGCTTACTTTCGTGCAGTTGGCACAAATCGCGCGTGTTACCACGCCTCTGCCCCGCACACACGCACTTGTTTATCTTGCACAACTTTTTCGTTCACATTTTCCGTTTGTTGCACAAACTTGCCAAACGCCACTTGACAAATCACGCATTTCATGCTATACTACTCATACAGAGAGCGGATGGGCTAAACCCGCTCCAACCAAACGAAAGGGGTGATACCGGTGTACAGCGAGTCTATTGATAGCCACTGCTATGCCCATCGTATCCCCCGCACTCTTGCGACCGCGCGCTGAAGCGCGGCACCCGTCAGAGCAAATAAGTAAGGGACACGTAGGGCAAATGTAACCTGCGTGTTTTTTGATGCAAACCGCGCTCCAAAGTTGATCGCCCGCTCGGCGGTAGACGCACAAGCGTCCACTCATACGCCGCTTTTGTTCCCTACGCGCACAAAACGAGATACCGCGCAAGGTCGAGCAAAGCCCCCACCGCGATTCGAGCAATCGGTGCTGATCCTTCCGCGTCCTTCAAACAACAACGCGAACCCCTCCACGATGCGCATAGCAGTGGTCCGAACAAAAACACCCCGTGCTTTCACACGGGGTGTTCTTTTTTCGCTTACACTCACATTCGCCAGAATTTTGGACGCTAAGTCAGAAGCAAACAGCTACTCGCATGAAAGAGGCAAGTAGTGCAAGGCTGCCCGAAGCGTGCAGACGAAAGCGTATTTGTCATACGCTGAAATCGCACGGTGAAAGCACACGAAGCAATGCGCCGCCTATTTCTTGCGAGGATTACTTAGCGTAATCCACAGCGCGAGATTCGCGAATGAGATTAACTTTGATCTGTCCGGGATACTTCACTTCATCCTGGATTTTCTTCGCCATGTCGCGTGCGATAAGCTTCATGCCCTCGTCGCTGACGTCCTCGGGCTTGACCATGACGCGCAGTTCGCGACCTGCCTGAATGGCAAATGCCTTCTCCACGCCCTCAAATCCCTTGGCGATCTCTTCGAGTTTTTCCAGACGCTTGATGTAGTTCTCCAGATCCTCGCGGCGTGCGCCGGGGCGAGAAGCGGAAATGGCACCAGCCGCCTGCACGAGAATCGCAATGATCGTCTGAGGCTCTACGTCGTTGTGGTGTGCCTCAATGGCATGTACCACGTCGCGCGACTCCTTATACTTGCGCACAGCGTTCACGCCGAGCTCTACGTGCGTACCCTCCACGTCATGGGGGAACGCCTTACCAATATCGTGCAACAGACCTGCACGTTTGGCAACAGCGGCATCCACGCCAAGCTCCTCTGCCATAATACCGGCAAGGAACGCAACTTCGATGGCGTGACGCAGCACATTTTGACCGTAGCTGGTGCGGTAACGCAGACGGCCAAGAAGCTTCACAAGTTCGGGGTGCAGATTGGGGATGCCCACCTCGTAGGTGGCGCGCTCACCCGCCTGCTTGATAACGGTTTCCACCTCACGGCGGCACTTCTCCACCGTCTCCTCAATGCGGGTGGGGTGAATACGTCCGTCTGCGATCAGGCGCTCAAGCGTGAGGCGTGCGACCTCGCGGCGCACAGGATCAAAGCCGGAAAGTGTGATGGCCTCAGGGGTGTCGTCGATGATGAGCTCCACACCCGTGAGGGTTTCCAGTTTTTGAATGTTGCGACCCTCGCGGCCGATAATGCGTCCCTTCATCTCCTCGTTGGGGATCTGGACAACAGAAATGGTGGATTCTGCCACGTGATCCGTGGCACAGCGCTGAATGGCAAGAGAGAGGATGTTGCGCGCTTTCGTGTCGGCCTCATCCTTGAATTGTGCCTCTAACTCGTCAAGGCGTTGTGCAAGCTCGTGCTTGACCTCGCCCTCAACACGCAGGGTCAGCTCTTCTTTTGCCTCCTCGGCGGTGAGTCCCGCAAGATCCTCCAACACACGCTGCTGTTCGTCCAACGCTTGATTGATGCGAGCCTTAAGCTCCTCGTTCTCGCGCATTTTCTGTTCGAGCACCTCGGTCTTTTGATCGAGCACCTCGGACTTATGATCCAGCGCATCTTCCTTTTGCTGAATGCGGCGCTCTTGACGAGAAACCTCGGCACGGCGCTCCTTGAGTTCTGCTTCCGCTTCGTTGCGCTGACGCAGGATCTCGGACTGCGCTTCCAGCATGCGGCCCTTTTCAATCGCTTCGGCACGCTTTTCCGCGTCCACGATGATCTGCTCTGCCACACTTCTTGCGGCGCCGATCTTCTTCTCGGCGATCGCACGGCGTACCAGTACGCCCACAACGATACCCACGACGAGAGCCGCCGCGGAAATCGCAATTGCAAGCCATAATTCCATGTTCGTTTACCTCCTTTTCAAAATTTCAATGCAAATTGTTATGATACAAAAAACACAAAAAAGTTTTTGGGCATTTTATATACTCTATAATTATACACCTATATCTAACAAAAGTCAAGGGCGCGCGCGCGCATTCTAAAATTTTTCGCTTGACAAATGGCGCGCGCTCCGTTATAATGATAGCAAAGAAATCAAATGCAAGGAGGTTTTCCAAATGAACAGCATTGAAATTCGTCTTTCTACCATCGCTGACGTGCGCGATTTCGTGAACATTGTTTCCGCTACCGACGTCGAGATTGATCTGGCTTCCGGCCGCTATGTAGTTGACGGCAAGTCCATCATGGGCATTTTCAGCCTGGATCTGCTCGCCCCCATCAAGCTGACCGCTCACACCGAGGATGCAAGCGAACTGTTTGCAAAGCTCGACCGTTTCATCGTAAAGTAAGAAAAAGCACCCCGTTTGGGGTGCTTTTTTGTGCCTGCATAAACGAAGCATACGGCGGTGCGCTCTTCATTACTTTGCCTTTACCGCCATTCTATCACTCGTCAAGCGGAGCTTTTCTCTTTCCCAAAATCAAAAACAGCCCCAAACGGGGCTGTTTTTTGCGTTTAATTGTCCTTCTTTTTAGGGTGATAGAAGCATGCGCCGACGCCCATGATCACAACGAACACGATGAGGTAGAACAAGATCGGGAAAGAGAACTTGCCCTCGGCAGCCGCCGCCTGGAAAGGCAGTACGCCGTGTGCGTAAACGGTGGCGAACACCATGAAGCCGGAAGCGATGGTAGCCAGCACAGGCATCACAATATTGCGGAAGATATTCTCCTTACCGTAGCGCACGATGAACATGATAAAGATCGGGATATACAGCGCGTATACCGTCACGATCGGGATCTCGGAAGAGTCGAAGGTAAACGGACCAAACAGCGAATCGCGCAGGTTTGCGCCGTAGAAGTAGAAGAGCCAGATCGCGCACACCAGCATGCCGATGAGGGCGGAGTTTGCAGGCATATTGGTGGTGGGGCTGACCTCACCCAGTACGTCTGCGCGAGGACCCTGTTTACGTGCAGCAACGGCGTACATGCCACGTGCACAGCCAAGCGTCAGACCGTTGAGCGTACCAAGGCAGGATACCACAACAAACGCGTTGAGGACGGAAGCACCTGCGTTACCAAAGAGATTTCTGAACGCAACGGGTGCGCCGCTCGCAATGATGTCGGAGGCAGGAGCCGCACCGGCAAGACCGATGAAGTACAGGATATATACCGCAACAATCACACCGCAGCCAAGCAACAGAGCGATGGGCAGATTGCGCTTCGCATTTTTCAGCTCTGCGTTGATGGTGGTTGCAATGATCCAACCCTCGTATGCAAAGACGGTTGCGATGATTGCCGCAAACAGTCCCTTACCGAAGGGGCTCGTGGTAGACGCAATATCGGTGAATACGGTCAGGGTATTGCCGTTTACAAGACCAACGATCATGCCCACAATCGCAACCAGTGCGAGGGGAACGAGCTTGATGAAGGTCGTGCTGACCTGGAACTTGCCGGACAGCTTGGGGGCAAGCGCGTTGAGCACGCCCGATGCCACCAGGTAGAAGCAAGCAAGCGTCATGCAGGTGCCGTTGGTAAAGAACTCGGGCGTATCGGCACAGCCGAACAGCACAAGCGTGTAACGTGCAGACACCCATGCCAGCACGCTGGTCATTGCGGGGTAGTAAATGGTAGAAACGAACCAAGCAAGAAAGTATGCGTAACCCTTGCCAACGGTTGCCTCTGCATAGTCAACAATACCGTTCACGCGTTGGAACTTGGTTGCCATCGAGGAAAAGGTCACGGCACACAGCATCATGATAGCACCGCCCACGATCCAAGCAAGAACGCCCGTGAGAACGTTGCCGCCCGTCTCGGTCAGCACCTTCTGTGCCTTGAAGAATACGCCCGAGCCGATTACGATGCCGATTACCATGCAGATCGCCGTGAGCAGGCCGTATTTTTTCTCTAATTTGCCACTCATTAGAAAGTCCTCCTTATAATATGTTAGTGAATTACAACATTAAAATTATACCACACACACAGCAAAAAAGCAACACTTTTTTTCTTGCAGGCAAAAATTACCGCAAACGCTTGCCATTCCCTCTTATATATGGTATAATGGGTGGAGAATTGAGGGGGTGAACACCTTGATATTTTACTATATTCTCGGCGGCGTTGCCGCCCTTTCCCTGCTCTATCTTGCGGCATGCTATATCTGCTTCCGACTGACGTTCTACGTGTCGAAGCGCCGCCGCCCCGAGTACGATCTGCCACCCGGCAAGGTCTATGAGCCCTATTATAACCGCCTTCGCGCGTGGATCGACGCATCAAGAGCCCTCCCCCACGAGGACGTTTCGATCATCTCGCACGACGGTCTGCGTCTGCACGGCGCCTATTACGAGTGCGACCCCGATGCCCCTTGCGAGATCCTCATTCACGGCTACCGTGGCAGTGCGGAGCGTGATATGGCTGCGGGCATCGAGCGTTGCTTCGCTGTCGGTCACAACGTGCTCTTCATCGACCAGCGCGCCTCGGGCAGCAGCGAGGGTCACGTGATCTCCTTCGGCGCAAACGAACAATATGATTGCCTTGGTTGGATCGACTTTCTCAACAAAAAGCGCGGTAGCGACAAAGGCGTAATCCTCGCCGGCCTTTCGATGGGCGCCGCCACCGTCATGCTGGCGGCAGGTCACGAATTACCCGATAACGTACTGTACGTACTCGCCGATAGCGGCTACTCCTCCGCACCCGAAATCATCAAAAAGGTGTTGCGCCAAAACCTTCATTTGCCCGTTTTCATCTTTTACCCGATGATCCGACTGGGCGCACGCCTGTTCGGCGGCTTTGACGTCCATCACGTATTGCCCGTCGAGGCGATGAAGAAAGCCACCGTCCCCGTGATCTTCATTCACGGCACGGGTGATGGCTTCGTCCCCTTCTATATGAGCTGTGATTGCCACGACGCCTGCGCCTCCACGCACAAGCACCTCTTGCTCATCGACGGTGCCAACCACGCGCTTTGCCTTGTCACCGACGCCGACGCCTACTACGCCGCCGTCACCGAATTCAAAGCCAACTGCGGCATTGTATAATAATTGTATAATAAAAAAGCCCCCGAATGGGGGCTTTTTTATTATCCGCCAGCGTCAAGCGCTGTC
>JAZNAM010000005.1:0-27975 GCA_045586515.1 Eubacteriales bacterium | reverse complement strand
CGATAACCTCGATCCAGCTCTCAGGCGCCTCAACGGTGCCCATCTGAATGCCGCGAAGCGTGTCGTAAAGCTTCTGCGTAATGGGACCCATGTTCTCCATACCTGCAGGAAGGCAGATCTCCTTGCCATGGTCTACTATCTTGCCCACGGGCGAGATCACGGCGGCAGTGCCGCACAGACCGCACTCGGCAAAGTTCTCAAGCTCAGAAACAGCCACACGGCGCTCCTCAACCTTAAGGCCAAGATATTCGCTTGCCACGTAAACAAGCGAGCGACGGGTGATAGAGGGCAGAATCGTATCCGACTTGGGAATAACAACAGTGCCTTCCTTGTCTACAAGCAGAATGTTCGCACCACCCGTTTCTTCAATATAAGTACGGGTTGCGGAATCCAGGTAAATGTTCTCATCAAAGCCCTGCTCGTGTGCGTCCACGATGTTGTACAGGCTCATTGCGTAGTTCAGGCCGGCCTTGACGTGACCCGTACCACGAGGAGCGGCACGGTCAAGATCGCTGATGCGAACGGTCAGGGGCTTCACGCCGCCTTTAAAGTAAGGGCCAACGGGGGTTGCAAACAGACGGAACTGGTACTCGGATGCGGGCTTTACGCCGATTACGGCGTCATAGCCGAACATGTAGGGGCGCAGGTAAAGCGATGCGCCGGAGCCGTAAGGCGGCACCCAATCGCGGTTTGCCGCAACCGTACGACGCACCGCATCAAGGAAACGCTCCTTGGGGAACTTGGGCATCTTCAATCTCTCGCAAGTGTCACTCATACGCTCTGCATTGAGGTTGGGGCGGAAGCAAACGATCTTGCCGTCTGCGGTGGTGTAGGCCTTGAGTCCCTCAAAGCAGGTCTGCGCATACTGCAAAACACCCGCAGATTCGTTAATGGTTACCGTATTCTCATCGGTGAGCGTGCCCTCATCCCATTTGCCGTCACGGTACATGGAAACGTAGCGCCAGTCTGTCTTGATATAAGCAAATCCAAGATTGCTCCAATCCATATTCTTCTTATCCATTGTGATATCCTTTCTGCCATCAGACAAGCAGTGCTACGGCCTCGACTTCAACAAGCGCGCCCTTGGGGAGTGCCGCTACCGCCACGCAGCTGCGTGCGGGCTTCTCTGTGAAATACTTACCGTAAACTTCATTAAATGCGGCGAAATCGCCAATATTGGCAAGGAAACAGGTGGTCTTGATGACAAGCTCAGGCGAGGAATCCGCAGCACGCAGTACCTCACACAGGTTTTTCATCACCTGCTCACTCTGCCCTACAATATCCTTCGCCACGATGTCACCGACGGCGGGATCAATTGCGATCTGCCCCGACGTGAATACCAAATCGCCTTGTTTTACTGCCTGGGAATAGGGGCCGATGGCGGCAGGCGCCTTTGTCGTTGCTACTTTTTCCATGTTATACTCCTTGTAACAGACGGAATCCTGCTTCAAGCAGCCCCGCCCGAATTTGATCGATATGCTCGAAATTACGGGTTTCCAACGTCACGCGCAGATAGCAACCGTTGACATCGGAACCACCGCTTGCATGCTCATGATGAACCTCAATCACATTGCCGCCGAGCTCCGCAATGATACGCGCCACGGAAAGAAGCTGACCGGGCTTATCTACCAGCTCAATGGTAAACTGGCAGGTTCTACCCGACATCAGAAGACCTCTGTGAATCACGCGCGACAGAATGGTCACGTCAATGTTACCGCCCGAAAGCAAACACACCGTCTTTTTGCCGGCAAGATCAATCTTACCAAACATAGCAGCGGCAACCGCCACGGCGCCCGCGCCCTCGGTGACAAGCTTGTGCTGTTCCATCAAAGCAAGAATTGCGGCCGAAATCTCATCATCCGTAACGGTTACGATCTCGTCCACGTACTTGCTGCAAAGCGCAAAGGTATTCTCGCCGGGCTTCTTCACAGCAATGCCATCTGCAATGGTGGACACGGCTGTAAGCTCCTCAATCATGCCATCCTGTACAGAGTTTGCCATGGAGGGAGCGCCCATTGCCTGCACGCCGTAAACTTTAACACGGGGATTGAGCGCTTTTAAAGTAAAAGCGATACCCGAAATCAATCCGCCACCACCGATGGGCACGATCACCGCATCCACATCGGGCAACTGCTCAACAAGTTCAAGGGCGATGGTGCCCTGACCTGCAATCACGTCCTCATCATCAAAGGGGTGAATAAAAGTATATCCCTTCTCATCGCGAAGTTCCAACGCACGGCGATACGCATCATCGTACACGCCTTCTACAAGGCAAACCTCAGCACCGTAGCTCTTGGTTGCCTCAACCTTAGAGATAGGTGCGCCATCGGGCAAACAGATCACAGCTTTAATGCCGTTTTTCTGTGCAGAAAGAGCCACACCCTGTGCGTGATTGCCCGCAGAGCAAGCGATCACTCCACGCGCTTTTTCTTCGGCGGTAAGCTTGGACATTTTATAATAGGACCCGCGCACCTTGAAAGAACCCGTTGTTTGCAGGTTTTCCGTCTTCAAATACAGTTCGGCGCCCGGCACGAGTTTCGGTGCATAGATGACATCGGTTTTTCTCACCACATCCTTGAGCACGTAGCCCGCACGATATACGTTGTCTAATGTAAGCATGCTATTACCTCTTATTAGAGTAAACTTTCGATAAACTGCTCTGCACAGCGCGCGCTTCTCGTCCCGCGCGCAAGCGCGAACGCCTCTGCCTTGGTCTCAAGCTCTGCGCGAGGCAGATCAATTCCCCTCTTTTGCGCCAGTTGGCGCACAATCTCCAAATATAGTTGCTGATTGGGTCTGCCAAACAAAATGGTCAGGCCAAAACGCTCGGAAAGCGACAGTGCTTCCTGCATGGAGTCATTGCGATGTACTTCACCACCCTCGCGATCCCCAAAGGTTTCGCGTACGATATGGCGGCGATTGCTCGTGGCATAGATCACCGCATTGGGTGCCTTTGCCGCGGCAGAACCTTCCAGTGCCGCTTTGAGCATACTGAAGCAGTCGTCGCTACGGTGGAAGGAAAGATCATCAATAAAAACGATGAATTTCAGCGGATTGGTGCCGATTTGCCCCATCACAAAGGGCAAAAGCGAGAGCTGATCCTTACGCAACTCAATGAGGCGTAATCCTTGGTCAAAGAAGTGGTTTGCCACCGCCTTGACAGTAGAAGACTTGCCTGTGCCCGCATCGCCGTAAAGCAAGACGTTTGCGGCAGATCTGCCTGCGAGGAACGCCTCGGTGTTGGCGATTACGCGGCCTCTCTCCTCGGTATAACCGATGAAGGAATCCAGCGATACACCATCAGGAGTGCGGATCGGCTCAAGTGCGGGATGCGCTCCGTCTGCCAGGCGGAACATACCGTATGCGGCAAACATGCCATACCCATACTTGTCAATTTCTCGCACACGCTCCTCATACTCAGTGGCAAGATCCACTGTGCAGGACGAAAAGGTGGCAAGGGGTACGTCACACGCGATATCCTCTTTAAAATCATCAGGAGTTAATGCGGCAAATGCGGCAAGCGTGTCAAGCTCACGTGCAAGCGATGCGGCAACGTGTGCGTCGCACTGATGTCCTTTTGCCCAGGACGTCACGTAAACGTTTTCGTTCTCAAAGACCGCTCGGCGTACGCAATCAGTCAGATTCGCACCGCCCTCGTAGATCTCACCCACAAAGGCACTATAAGCGCGAAGCTTCCCTTCCCCCTCTTGCTCCTTGGCATATGCAAGAAAGCGAGAAAACAGGGGCGTTTCCAGCACACCGCGAAACACACACAGCGCACAAAGACGTGCATAGGCCGCACGGACAGTGTTCATTTTCGTCAACATATCAAATGCGCGCGAGGATCGCGTCGGTCATTTCCTCGGTGGTGAGGTGCGCGCCGCCATGCGCAAGGTCCGCGGTGCGGTAACCCTCGTTCAGGACAGCATCCACCGCGTTCACAATGGCATCGTGCTCTGCGGCAAGTCCAAAGGAGTGCAGCAACATCATTGCTGCGGAAAGGATCGTTGCAATGGGGTTGGCTAGGTGCTTGCCCGCAATGTCGGGTGCGGAGCCGTGAATCGGCTCGTACAGACCGCGCGTGGTATCACCAAGCGAAGCGGAAGGCAACATACCGATCGAGCCCGTGATCTGGGATGCCTCGTCGGAGAGAATGTCACCGAACATATTAGAAGTTACCACCACGTCAAACTGCGCGGGGTTACGTACCAGCTGCATAGCGGCGTTGTCCACCAGCATATCGGACAGCGTCACATCGGGGTACTCCCCGGCAAGCTCGTGCATGATCTTTCTCCAAAGGCGGGAGGTGTCCAGCACGTTTGCCTTGTCAATGCTGCAAAGTTTCTTGCCGCGCTTGCGTGCCGTTTCAAATGCGACACGACCGATGCGCTCAATCTCCATGCGGCTGTAGCACTCGGTGTCGTAAGCTTCCTCGCCGTATTTTCCCTCTCGCATACCGCGCTCACCGAAGTAGATACCGCCGGTAAGTTCACGGACGATCATCAAATCAAAGCCGTTTGCCACGATATCTGCACGGAGGGGGCACTCGCCGGAAAGGGCGGGATACAGCTTTGCAGGGCGAAGATTGGTAAACAGTCCCATAGCGGAACGAATGCCGAGCAACGCCTTTTCGGGGCGCATATTGCCGGGAAGGGTGTCCCACTTGGGGCCGCCAACGGCGCCCAGTAGCACGCTATCGGATGCAAGACAGCCTTCCACCGTTTCACGGGGCAAGGGCTCGCCGCATGCGTCGATTGCAGAACCGCCGATGAGGTAAGGGGTAAAGGCAAAGGTGTGACCGTACTTCTTTCCCACCGCTTCCAGTACGCGCACCGCACTGTCTACGATCTCGGGACCTATACCGTCACCGCGAAGCAAACCGATCTTGTATTCCATATTACCGAAACTCCCCTTTCTTGATAGATTCCATCAGGCCACCGTTCTCGATCATGCGCTGAATGAACGCCGGGAACGGTGCGGTTTTGAACTGTTCGCCCGTAGTCTTATCAAGGATCACGCCTGCATCCATATCCGCCTCGACCTCGTGGCCCGCCTCAATGCGGTCAACCGCTTCGGGGCACTCGAGAATGGCAAGACCAATATTGATCGCATTGCGGTAGAAGATACGTGCAAAGCTTTTGGCAATCACAAGCGAAATACCGCTTGCCTTGATGGCAATGGGTGCGTGCTCACGAGAAGAGCCGCAACCGAAATTGTAGCCTGCCACCATAATGTCACCGGCACTGACCTTGTTTACAAAGTCCTTGTCGATATCCTCCATACAGTGAGAGGCGAGCTCCTTCACATCAATGGTATTGAGATATCTTGCAGGGATGATAACGTCGGTATCGACGTTATCGCCATACTTGATTACTTTTCCACAAAATTTCATCTCGTTCCCTCCTTACTCTGCCATCAGCACGGCAGGATCGGCAATTTTGCCCGCAACAGCACTGGCTGCCGCTACAGCGGGGCTTGCGAGATAGACCTCAGAGGTCACATGTCCCATTCTGCCCACGAAATTGCGGTTGGTGGTGGCAACGGCGCGCTCGCCTGCCGCCAAGATGCCCATATGACCGCCAAGACAGGGGCCACAGGTAGGCGTGGAAACGACACAGCCCGCCTCAATAAAGATCTTGAGCAGACCGTTCTCTGCCGCCTTCAAATAAATGTCCTGCGTTGCGGGAATAATGATCGCGCGCACATGGTCCGCAATCTTTTTACCCTTCAGAATGCTCGCCGCCTCGGCAAGATCCTTGTAGTGTCCGTTGGTGCAGGAGCCGATCACAACCTGATCGATGCGAACCTCTCCCACCTCGTCCATCGTGCGCGTATTGCCGGGCAGATGCGGGAAAGCAACGGTAGAACCGATCTCAGAGAGATCGATATCGTAGCTCTCATCATATACAGCGTCTTCATCGGGCGCGTATACGACGGGCGTGCGATTAGAATGTTCCTTAATGTAAGCAAGCGTTTGGTCATCGACCTGGAAGATGCCGTTCTTGGCACCTGCCTCGATTGCCATGTTGGAAATGGTGAGGCGGTCATAGATGGAAAGCGCGGAAACGCCCTCGCCTACGAACTCCATCGAACGGTAAAGCGCGCCATCCACACCGATCATACCGATGATGTGCAAAATCACGTCTTTACCCGAAACCCAAGGATTAAGCTTGCCCTTGAGGTTGAAGCGAATTGCGGAAGGAACCTTAAACCACGTCTTACCCGTTGCCATACCGCACGCCATGTCGGTAGAGCCAACACCCGTGGAAAATGCGCCAAGCGCGCCGTATGTACAGGTGTGAGAGTCCGCACCGATCACAACATCGCCTGCAACAACCAGTCCCTTTTCGGGCAGCAGTGCGTGCTCAATGCCCATACGTCCTACGTCGTAGAAATGCGTAACCTCTTTCTCGGAGCAGAAATCACGGCACATTTTGCACTGCGTTGCTGCCTTAATGTCCTTGTTGGGTGCAAAGTGATCCATCACCATGGTCACCTTGTCCTTATCGAACACATCGGTTGCGCCGAGATTGTTGAACTCACGGATCGCAACGGGCGAGGTAATGTCGTTACCAAGCACCAGATCCAAATCAACCAAAATCAGTTGTCCTGCCTCCACGCGGTCAAGGCCTGCGTGCGCGGCAAGAATTTTTTGCGTCATCGTCATCTTGGACATGGCAAATCTCCTTACTTGTTGATAATTGCACCCTTGTCGGCAGAGCTGACCATGGCGGCATAGCGCTTCAGGTAACCGCCGATGTCGGTCTTCTTCTTGATCGGCATCTCGGCACGGCGGCGCGCAAGCTCCTCATCCGAAACCTTCAGCTCAATCTTATACTCGGGAATATTGATAGAAATAATGTCGCCGTCCTTCACGTAGGCAATGGTACCGCCGCTTGCCGCTTCGGGAGAAACGTGACCGATCGACGCGCCACGGGTTGCACCCGAGAAGCGTCCGTCCGTGATCAGTGCCACGGAGGAGCCAAGTCCCATTCCTTGAATGGCAGAAGTGGGCGAGAGCATCTCTCTCATACCGGGACCGCCCGCAGGACCCTCATAGCGAATTACAACGACGTCACCCTCCACGATCTTACCACCGTAAATTGCGGCGATGCACTCCTCTTCACTCTCGTACACCTTGGCGGGACCTTCGTGCACCAGCATTTCAGGAGCTACGGCAGAGCGCTTGACAACACAGCCGTCAGGGGCAAGATTGCCCTTCAGCGCAGCGATACCGCCCGTTGCGCTATAGGGATTGGAAATAGGACGAATGACCTCGGGATCAAGGTTTTTTGCATTTGCAATATTCTCGTGCATCGTCTTGCCTGTGCAAGTCATCACACTCGTATCAATCAAGCCCGCCTGCTCCAGTTCGCGCAGTACGGCATAAACGCCGCCCGCCTCGTTGAGATCCTCCATGTAGGTGGGACCTGCGGGGGCGAGGTGGCACAGGTTGGGGGTGCGCTCGCTAATTTCGTTGACCGCATCCAGGCTAAAGGGCACACCACACTCGTTTGCAATGGCGGGTAGGTGCAGCATCGAGTTGGTCGAGCAACCCAGTGCCATATCCGCAGTGATCGCGTTGCGAATTGCCGCCTCGGTCATAATGTCGCGAGGCCGAATGTTCTTCTCCACCAGTTCCATTACCTTCATACCGGCGTGCTTGGCAAGCTGAATGCGTGCGGAGTAAGCCGCAGGGATCGTGCCGTTACCGCGAAGACCCATACCGAGCACCTCGGTCAAGCAGTTCATCGAATTGGCGGTATACATACCGGAACAAGAACCGCACGTGGGGCAAGTCTTACATTCAAACTCGCTGAGCTTTTCCTCGTCGATCTTGCCTGCATGATATGCGCCGACTGCCTCGAACATACTGGAAAGGCTCGTCTTTTTACCGCCAACACGGCCAGCAAGCATGGGGCCGCCGCTCACAAAGACGGTAGGAATATTCAAACGTGCAGAGGCCATCAAGAGACCGGGCACGTTCTTGTCACAGTTGGGGATCATCACAAGGCCGTCGAAGCCGTGTGCCATCACCATCGCCTCGGTAGAGTCGGCAATCAGGTCGCGCGTTACAAGCGAGTATTTCATACCAACGTGCCCCATAGCAATACCGTCACATACGGCAATCGCGGGGAACATGA
The DNA here is from genome assembly GCA_045586515.1 of Eubacteriales bacterium. Lineage (GTDB taxonomy): Bacteria > Bacillota > Clostridia > Oscillospirales > CAG-272 > Firm-07. The sequence continues at coordinate 19,831 of JAZNAM010000005.1, read as the reverse complement.
TGGGCGTACCGCCCGCCATGGCAACACCGAGCTTGACCGCTTCTGCGATCTTGTCGAGATTCATGTGTCCGGGGACGATCTCGTTATAGGAGCAAACGATACCGATCAGGGGCTTTTGCAGCTCCTCTGCGGTAAGGCCAAGTGCATTGTAAAGAGAACGGTGAGGTGCATTGTTGCAACCGTTCACAACAGTATCTTTAATCATGATTTTTCCTCCCGAAAGTTACTGTATGAGGCACACGAGCGATCACTCGTGTGCCCTTACAACAACCTTCCCCTTGCAAGTGCAAGGGAGCAGTTGTAAAAGCGAGTAGTGCAAGGCGCACCGCAAACAGCCAAGCGCAGACGTAGTAACCTACGTCAAGCCGCTGTTGAGGAGCAATGACACAATACGCTGCTTTTAGTTGTTGATAAACTTCTCTTCGTCAGCCCAGCTGTACAGCTTACGGATATCCTTGCCGACAACCTCGGAGGGATGCTCAGCTGCGATCTTGCGCATTGCGTTGAAGTGAACCTGTGCGCCTGCATCGGACATGTCAAGCAGGAAATCCTTTGCAAAGGTGCCATCCTGAATGTCGGAGAGAACCTTCTTCATTGCCTTCTTGGTGTCCTCGGTGATGATCTTGGGACCCGTGATGTAGTCGCCGTACTCAGCGGTGTTGGAAATAGAGTAACGCATGCCCTCAAAGCCGCTCTGGTAGATAAGGTCAACAATCAACTTCATCTCGTGAATGCACTCGAAGTAAGCATTACGGGGATCGTAGCCTGCCTCAACAAGAGTCTCGAAGCCCGCCTGCATCAGTGCGCAAACACCGCCGCAAAGCACTGCCTGCTCACCGAACAGGTCGGTCTCAGTCTCGGTGCGGAAAGTGGTTTCCAGAACGCCTGCACGTGCGCCGCCAATACCGAGCGCGTATGCAAGGCCGATCTCAAGTGCATCGCCGGTTGCATCCTGGTGGATCGCGATCAGACAAGGAACGCCCTTGCCAACCTGGTACTCGCTACGAACAGTGTGACCGGGGCCCTTGGGAGCAACCATAATAACGTTCACGTCTGCGGGGGGCTTGATGCAACCGAAGTGGATGTTAAAGCCGTGTGCGAATGCAAGAGTCTTGCCTGCGGTGAGGTTGGGCTCGATGCTCTCGCGGTAAAGCTTTGCCTGCTTCTCATCATTGATCAGGATCATGATGAGGTCAGCTGCCTTTGCAGCCTCAGCAGCGGTCATAACGGTAAGGCCCTGCTTTTCTGCCTTTGCCCAGCTCTTGCTACCCTTATAAAGGCCCACGATAACGTTCACACCGGAGTCTTTGAGGTTGAGTGCATGTGCATGTCCCTGAGAACCGTAGCCAATAATCGCAACGGTCTTGCCTGCAAGCTTTTGCAGATCACAATCCTGCTGGTAGTAAATGTTTGCCATGATAATATTCTCCTTTGAAATTATGTTTAAATTTATTTATCTAAAAGCGAGGTCGTACCACGCTCAAGAGCTACAATACCCGTACGGCACATCTCAATGATACCAAACGGTTTCATAAGTTCCACAAAAGCATCGATCTTGGTGGGGTCACCCGTCACCTCAATGCACATTGCTTCGCTTGTATAATCCACGACCTTGGCGCGGTATGCCTCTACCGCAAACTGCACGTCGGGACGGTGCTCCTTCTCATTGCGGATCTTAATGAGCATCAGCTCGCGCTTGATGCAAGCCTCGTCGTTCAGCACCTCGACCTTTTTGACGTTGACGAGCTTGCGCATTTGATTGATGAGCTGCTCTCTTGCATAGCCGTCACCCGACAAACAAATCGTAATACGCGAATATTCGGAGCTTTCCGTTTCTCCAACAGTCAGCGCATCGATGTTGAAACCGCGACGCGTAAACATACTGGTCACGCGCGTTAGGACGCCGTAACGGTTGTCTACGTAAATAGCAATTACAAACTTTTTCATACTGCCCCCCTTACTTTTGCACCTTGGTGATGATGTCCTCAATGGAGCCACCGGGAGGAAGCATCGGCAAAACGAACTCATCCTTGTCGATAATCGTGTCGATCACGACGGGAGCGTTCGCTCGAAGCGCCTTTCCGAATGCTTCGCGGAACTCCTCGGGAGTGGTGGCGCGGTAGCCAATGGCGCCAAACGCCTCGGCAAGCTTTACGAAATCGGTCTTGCGCTCCAACACCGTGTGCGAGTAGCGCTCCCCGAAGAACAGGGACTGCCATTGGCGCACCATGCCAAGCACACCGTTGTTCATCAGTACGATCACAACAGGGATATTATAGGTCACGGCTGTGGCAAGCTCGTTGAGGTTCATGCCAAAACTTCCATCGCCTGTAATGAGCACCGTAGTGTCACCGGTTGCGACTCTTGCACCGATGGCGGCACCAAGGCCAAATCCCATCGTGCCAAGTCCGCCACTGGATACGAAGCGGCGCGCGCGGTCAAAGTTCACATACTGCGCCGTCCACATCTGATGCTGGCCAACGTCGGTGGCAATCACTGTGCCCGACGGCTTATCCTCGTTGACAATCTCCAACACCTCGCGGGGAGAAAGTCGGACGGTAGATGCTTGCTTGGCTTGCTTATCAATTTCCTTTTCCTCGGTGCGATACGCCGAAACGATCTGCTGCCATTCGGGATTTTTCTTTGCCTCAACTGCGGCAGCGATACGGCGGAACGCGTCCTCTACATCACCGATCACACCCACATCAACCTTTACGTTCTTGTTGATCTCGGCAAAATCAGGATCGAGCTGAACGATCTTACTGTTCGTCGCGTACTTCTTCACGTTGCCCGTTGCGCGGTCGCTAAAGCGCACGCCCACGCCAATAATCAAATCGGCGTCCTTTTGCGCCATAGAGGACGCATAATGACCGTGCATGCCTTGCATGCCCAGGAATCGGTCACAGTCATTATTGACTGCCGAAAGGCCCATAAAGGTACAACCGATTACGCCGTCAATCTTATCGGCAAACGCCTCGATCTCCTTACCCATGCCAAGGCCTGCGGCACCACCGCCGATGTAAATGTACGGGCGCTTTGCCTCGTTGATAAGCGCCACCGCTTCAGCAATCTTGTCCTCGCTTGCCGTTTGCAGCGGGATCTTTTCCACAACCAATGCAGGCTCATAATCATAAAGTGCAACCTGTACATCCTTAGGCACATCCACGAGAACAGGTCCCGGGCGACCAGATTTTGCAATACGGAACGCCTCGCGGATGCTGTCTGCCAGATCCTCTACACGATTGACGAAATAGTTGTGCTTGGTGATCGGTAGCGTAATACCCGTAATATCAATCTCTTGGAAACTATCCTTGCCAATAAGCGAGCAAGGCACGTTGCCTGTGATCGCTACCATGGGAATGGAATCAAGCATCGCCGTCGCAATGCCGGTAACCAGATTAGTGGCACCAGGACCCGACGTGGCAATGCAAACGCCCACCTTACCCGTTGCGCGAGAATAACCGTCTGCCGCGTGAGATGCACCCTGCTCATGCGCCGTCAGCACATGGTTGATGCGATCACGCTCGCGGTAGAGTGCATCGTATATATTGATGACCTGACCGCCGGGATAACCGAACACGTCGGTCACACCCTGCTCAATCAGCACCTTGATGATAATATCTGCTCCACTGATTTTCATTGTGCTTCTCCTTGTTTACTGATCCGCAAGCATGCGGTTGACCGCGCTAAACAGCGCAAGCACCGAGGACTCGAAGATATCGCTGTGGATACCTGCACCCCAGTAGGTCTTTTCGTTATATCGCACACTCACATAAGAGGCCGCAAGCGAGCTGGATTTGCCCTCCAATGCATGCTCTGTGTACGCGTCCAATACGTATTCCACGCCGATTACTTGCTTGAGCGCATTGCTCACAGCGTCCAGGCGACCGTTACCGCTTGCCATAACCTCGGTAGTCTTACCGTTCATTGCAAGACGGACAACCGCCTTGATGCCCTGCTCGGTCTCCAAATAGTTATCACTCTCCAGCACGACCGTGTGCGAAAGATTCACAAAATCACGCATGAAGATATCGTACACCTCGTCAGGGGAAAGTTCCCTGTGCTGATGATCCGAAATACTCTTTACGTGATAGCCGAACACCTCGCGCATCTTAGCGGGCAGGTTGAGGTTATAACGAGTTTCGAGAATATATCCGATGCCGCCCTTGCCGGACTGAGAGTTGATACGAATGACGTCTGCTTCGTACACGCGCCCAACGTCCTTGGGGTCGATGGGAAGATAGGGAACGTTCCACACGCCGCCTTTCTCCTCGCGCCACTTCATGCCCTTGGCAATGGCGTCTTGATGCGAACCGCTAAAAGCAGCAAATACGAGTTTGCCACTGTACGGCTGACGCTCGTACACATGCATGCCCGTTACTTTTTCATACACTTCGGTGATCTGGGGCAGATTCGTAAAATCAAGACCCGGTTCAACACCCTGGGAATAGAGGTTCAGCGCAAGCGTGATAATGTCTACGTTACCCGTGCGCTCGCCGTTGCCAAACAAAGTACCCTCAATACGGTCTCCGCCCGCAAGCAATCCCATCTCACTGTCCGCGACAGCACAGCCGCGATCGTTGTGAGGATGCAAGGAGATGATGAGATTCTCGCGGCCATGCAGATTGCGGCACATATACTCGACCTGGTTGGCGTACACGTGCGGCATCGAGTGCGACACGGTAACAGGCAGATTGATGATCGCCTTATCCTCGGCGGAGGGCTGCCAGATATCCAGCACCGCGTTGCAGATCTCAACTGCAAACTCAGGTTCGGTACCCGTAAAACTCTCGGGGGAGTATTCCAGCGTGACCTTGCCCTTAGCGCGCGCCTTGTAGTCGCGACAAAGCTTGGCACCAAAAATAGCAATATCCACGATTTGCTCCTTGGTGCGGCGGAACACCTGCTCACGCTGCGCCACGGAGGTGGAGTTATACAAGTGTACGATGGCGTGCTTGGCTCCGTCGATTGCCTCAAAGGTCTTGGCAATAATATGCTCGCGCGATTGCGTAAGCACCTGGATGGTCACGTCATCGGGAATAAGATTCTGCTCAATCAGTGTGCGGCAAAAAGTATATTCCGTCTCGGACGCAGCAGGAAAACCAATCTCGATCTCCTTAAAGCCCAGTCGACAAAGAAGCTTGAAAAACTCAAGCTTTTCCGAGAGGTCCATGGGCGTGACAAGTGCCTGGTTACCATCACGCAGGTCGACGCTGCACCAAATTGGCGCCTTATCAATGGCGTCCTTCTTCACCCACTCCATGGAAACACCCGTGGGGGTAAAGTATTGCTTTTCGTACTTGTTTTGATGAATCATAAGTCTTCCCTTTTCCTTTCTTTGGGGGAGGCTGAGGAGCGCATTGGCACTATGGAAACAAAAAAGCCCCTTTCACGCAACGAAAAAACGTTACATAAAAGAGACGAAGTATTCTCCGCGGTACCACTCTGCTTGGCGTTTCACGCCCACCTTGCGCCGTGCCCACACACAGCTTCTCTGTAACGGGAGTACCCGTCCAAGCCTACTCGTTGCCTTTGGGTTGGAGGCTCGGGGAGGAGTTATCTTCCGTTTCGCATACCGTCTTACACCGCCCGACGGCTCTCTGTGATGCGTTGCGGCTCTTGTTTCCCGTCATTGCCTTTATATATTATAATACATTATAATACTGTTTCTTTAAAGTGTCAAGCATTTGTCGACAAAAAGTTTAGTTTTTACACTTCATACAAAAGAAAGGTGCGCGCCGCGCACCTTTCTGTTTGTTTTGACCTATCATTTTTCCTTTTGGGTGGCAGACGGGTGGCAATTATCACGCATAGCACACTGCTCACAACCGCAACCGCAACCGCTTCGCCCCGCGCGTTTTGCGCGGATACGCGAAATCATAATAGCAATGACAACGGCAACGATCACCGCAACCGCCACAAGCGTGCCCCAGTTGTTTGAAAGCCAAGCAATCATTGCTTGTCCTCCTTTACCTTATTGCGCTTTTGGGGCGTTTGATAAGGACGCAACAGGAAGTAACCGAATCCAATAAGCAGCAGCACTGCCGCGATCACGCCGATTGCATTACCATTTCCCCCAATGAACATGCCAAGTTGATATACAATCAGAGATACCGCATAAGCAAAACCGCATTGATAGCCAATGGCAAAAATCGTCCACTTCGGACTGTTCATCTCTCGTCTGATGGCACCAATCGCCGCAAAGCAAGGGGCGCAAAGCAGATTGAACACGAGGAAAGAGTATGCTGCAAGTCGCGTCATATCTAAAAAGTCGAGCACACCAAGCACTGCCACGATCTCCTCTTTTGCAAGCAACCCCATAAAAGTGGCGGCCGCCGCCTCGGTCGTGCCAAATCCAAGGGGAACAAACAACCATCTCACACCCTGACCGAAGTAGCCGATCAAGCTATTTGCAAGCTCCATCTCAATATCAAAAAGGAACTTTCCGTCCACAAACCCAAATTTGGACCCCGCCCAAATCACGATAGTGGAAAGCAAAATCACCGTGCCCGCCTTCTTAATAAACGACCACGCGCGCTCCCACATGGAGTGCAGAAGATTCTTGAGTGTGGGCATATGATAGTCAGGCAACTCCATCACAAAAGGCGCAGGATCACCCACGAACATGCGCGTCTTTTTGAGGATAAGGCCGGAAATAACCACCGCCGCAATACCAACGAAATACGCACTGGGCGCTACCCACCACGCACCGCCAAAGAGTGCCGAGGCAATCAATGCGATCACGGGAAGTTTGGCGCCGCACGGGATAAACGAGGTGGTGATGATCGTCATACGGCGATCACGCTCGTTTTCAATGGTACGGCTTGCCATGATACCCGGTACACTGCATCCCGTACCCACAAGCAACGGGATAAAGGATTTACCCGAAAGGCCGAATTTGCGGAACAGGCGATCCAAGACGAAGGCAATGCGCGACATGTAGCCGCACGCTTCAAGAAAGGCAAGAAACAAAAACAGCACCATGATCTGGGGCACAAAGCCAAGAACGGCACCAACGCCGCCGACAATACCATCCACAACCAAGCTCTGCACCCAAGAAGCCGCGCCGATGGCGCTGAGCAGATTTTCAAAGAGCACAGGTACGCCGGGCACCCATACGCGCTCGATGCCAAACAAATGCCAACCCTCACCAAACACGCCGTCATTCATAAAGTCGGTAGCCCACGTGCCAACGGTCGTAACCGAAACGTAATAAATGAGGAACATAATAAGCGCAAAGATGGGAAGTGCGGCATAACGGTTGGTAACCACACTGTCGATCTTGGCGGAAATGCGCTTTCTGCCGATACTCTTCTTCTTGTAACAGCTTCGGAGCTGTCGCTCTATGTAAAGGTAACGCTCGTTGGTGATGATTGCCTCTGCGTCATCGTCAAGGACGCGCTCAGCCATTGCAATATCCTTTTCAATATGCGCCATAATATCAGCGTCGATCTGCAATTTGCTCAGAACCCGCTCATCGCGCTCAAAGATCTTGATCGCATACCAACGTTGCTGATCCTCGGGTAGTCCGTGTACCGCTGCCTCCTCGATATGGGCAATGGCATGCTCTACCTCACCCGAAAAGATGTGATGGGGCACAGTCTTGCCGTTTTTTGCGATCTCAATGGCAAGCGCCACCGCCTCGTCAATACCGTCGCTTTTGAGCGCCGAAATCTCCACCACAGGACAGCCAAACGCCTTGGAGAGTCCTTTCACATCAATGAAATCACCATTCTTGCGCACCACGTCCATCATATTAATGGCGATCACCACGGGAATGCCAACCTCGGTGAGCTGTGTGGTCAGATATAGATTGCGCTCGATATTGGTGCCGTCCACAATGTTCAAAATCGCATCGGGCCGTTCTTCAATCAAGTAACGGCGCGCTACGATCTCCTCCGGCGTATAGGGGGAAAGCGAGTAGATACCCGGCAGATCGGTCACGATAACACCTTCCCTACCGCGCAGCTTTCCTTCTTTTTTCTCAACGGTAACACCGGGCCAGTTGCCGACGAACTGGTTCGAACCCGTCAGCACGTTGAATAAGGTGGTTTTACCGGAGTTGGGGTTGCCCGCCAGCGCTATTCTAATGTCTTCCATTTATTCCACCTCTACCATTTCCGTGTCTGCCAAACGCAATGACAGCTCATATCCGCGCACCGTAACCTGAATGGGATCGCCAAGGGGGGCTACGCGATGCACATAGATCTCAACTCCCTTGGTAATCCCCATATCCATGATGCGACGCTTGAGCGCCCCCTCGCCGTGAAGCTTTACGACCTTGGCAGTGCCGCCCACCTTGATCTCACGTAACGTTTTCATCGTATTTCCTCCATACAAAAGCAGCCGCGTTAGCGTTTCCTAACTTTTTGTCCGAATTAAAAAGTTAGGATTACCTAACCGAGTATATTATACGCAAATTTGCAAACAAAGTCAAGACTTTTTTTGAAGTTTTTCCCTTTTTATGATTTTGAACAAAACGTGTCACCGCACAGCGGGTTTACAGAAGGCAATTTTCACAATACACGGCAAAAAAAGCTCTCGTTTCTAAAATTTTCTTGACATATCACACGCGTTAGGGTTATAATTTTATTGTTCCGTTCCCATTTTAACAAGACAAGGAGAACTCTATGCGTATAGCCATTTTAGGATACGGCAATCTCGGTCACGGCGTGGAAGCTGCCATTCATCAAAACCCCGACGCCGAGCTCGTTGCCGTCTTTACCCGTCGCGCACCGGAAAGCGTCACGCTCCGCACTGCGGGTGTGCCCGTGCTACACATTGACCGCGCGATAGATATGAAAGATAAGATCGACGTCCTGGTGATCTGCGGTGGTTCGGCAACCGATTTGCCCATACAGACCCCCGAATATGCCCAATATTTTAACGTAGTGGATAGTTTCGATACCCACGCACGCATCCCCACACACTTTACAAACGTGGATGCAGTGGCAAAAAAGAGCGGCAAGATCGCCGTTATCAGCGCCGGATGGGATCCCGGTATGTTCTCGCTTGCCCGTATGTATGCGGGCGCTATCCTACCGAACGGCGCAGATTACACCTTCTGGGGCAAAGGGGTAAGCCAAGGCCATTCCGATGCAATTCGCCGCATTGACGGCGTACTGGACGCAAGACAGTATACCATTCCCATCCCTGCCGCCGTGGAGGCGGTACGTAGTGGCACCTGTCCCACGCTCACCACCAGAGAAAAGCACACGCGTGAGTGCTTCGTAGTCGCAGCCGAAGGCGCAGACAAGGCTCGTATCGAACACGAGATCGTCACCATGCCGAACTACTTTGCCGATTACAACACCACGGTTCACTTCATCACAATGGAGGAATTGAAGCGTGACCACATGGGTATCCCCCATGGCGGGCGCGTCATCCGCTCGGGCAAGACGGGCTTTGGCGAAGAGCACACGCACGTGATCGAATACAGCCTCAAACTCGACTCCAATCCCGAATTCACCTCGTCCGTGCTCCTGGCCTGCGCAAGAGCCGCCTACCGCATGAATGTGGAGGGAATGTGCGGCTGCAAAACGCTGTTCGATATTCCCCCTGCCTACCTCTCCCCTAAAAGCGGCGAGGAACTGCGCGCAACTCTCTTATAATAAGAAAAAAAGGACGCTACTGCGGTAGCGTCCTTTTTTGTACTCACTCGCCAAACAGCTCCGTGCTGAAATAGCGCTCACCTGTGTCGGGCAGAACGGTCACCACCGTTTTTCCCTCTCCAAGCTCTGCCGCCATGCGCAGCGCTGCCGCCACGTTTGTTCCACTGGAAATACCGCAAAGAATTCCCTCCTCGCGAATCAGGCGACGCGAGGTTTCAAGCGCCTCCTCGTCCGTGACGATTGCGGTCTTTTCAAACACATCAAGGTTAAGGTTTGCGGGGATCAGTCCGTCACCAATACCCATTTGCAAATGCGTGCCAATGCTGCCACCCGATAAGATAGCGGCATTTTGGGGCTCTACTGCCCAAATGTGCATGTCGGGGTTGGCGGCCTTTAACGTTTCGCCAACGCCTGTAAGCGTGCCGCCCGTTCCCACCCCCGAGCAAAAGCCGTGAATGGGGCCTTTTACAGCGGCCAGTATCTCCTTGGCAGTGGTGCGACGATGCACCTCGGGATTGTCAGGGTTTTCGAACTGTTGGGGAACCCATACGTTTTTGTCCTCCTCTGCCATTCTCATGGCAGTGGCAAGACACTCTTCGATACATTTGCCAATATCACCATCATCGTGAACAAGCACCAGTTCCGCGCCGTAAGCGCGCACCAGCTTTCTGCGCTCCTCACTAACCGAATCCGGCATAATAATACGAACACGGTAACCACGCACCGCTCCAATTAGCGCAAGACCGATTCCCTGGTTGCCGCTCGTCGGCTCGACGATGATCGTATCCTTGTGCAAAACACCGCGGCGCTCCGCTTCGGTGACCATGCTGTACGCTGTGCGCGTCTTGATCGAGCCGCCGATATTGACACCCTCGTATTTGACGAGCACCTCCGCACTTCCCTTAGAAACGATGCGAGAAAGGCGAATCATCGGCGTGTTGCCGATTGCCTCTAAAACGTTGGAATAAATCAAAACAAGACCTCCAAAAGTCAAAATCAATGGAACGCGCGGCGACAAAGCTCCGCATAGTATCCTCCTGCCGCCATCAACTCCTCATGCGTGCCCATTTGTACGATCTCACCCTTGTCCATAACAAGAATGAGATCGGCATGCCGCACACTAAGGGGTCTGTGCGCAATAAAAAACGTGGTGTGATCCTTGGTAAACTCTTCCAAGGCGTGCTCCACACTTGCCTCTGTAATCGGGTCAAGCGCAGTAGTTGCTTCGTCAAAGATCAGCATGGGACGGCGTTGTAGCAATGCGCGCGCAATGCCGATCTGCTGCCTGCGTCCCTCGGATAGTACGATACCACGTCCTAACACCGTATCATATCCCTCCGGTAAAGAGCGAATAAATTCATCAAGTCCCACACGAGCGGCAACCTGCGCAATCTCCTCATCCGTGAGCAACTCGTTACAGTACGCAAGATTTTCTCTCACCGTTCCCTCAAATATCCAGGGAGCCTGCAATACGTAGGAGAACTGCTCGTGCAGTTCCTTGCGCGAAAACTCACTCGTAGGAACGCCATCTATAAAAATCCGTCCCTCAGTCGGCAGGTAAAAACCGGTAAGCAAATGCGCCAGCGTTGTTTTGCCAGATCCCTCTTTGCCAAGCACGGCGATATTCGTTCCCGGCGGCACATCCAGCGTAAAATGTTGCAACACATCACGCGTACTGTGCGGATAACGGAAAGACACATTCTCAAATGCCACGTGCCCTGTCACCTTGCTAAGCGCATGCACACTCTCACCATTTTCAGGAGTTTCGGGCGCTTCCAGAAAATCATACACCCTATCTCCGGCGGCCGCCGCAGATTGTACGGCACGCATCACCGTAGCAATTTCTGCCAAGGGATGCTGAAAATGGTGTACGAAGAACATAAAAGCAACGATGACACCTATGGTAGTATATCCGTTGATAACCATCACGGCACCAACTACACATACGGCAAGGTAGCCGAGGTTACCCGTAAAAGTCAAAAGCGGGATAAGAAGCCCCGACATAAAGCGTGCGCGGTGCGCGCTACGCGCAAAGCGACAGTTAAGACGATTAAAGGTCTCGCGTACTGTTGCTTCACCGCCACAGGATTTTACTGTCTGATGTGCGGTGTAGATTTCCTCAACGTGTGCGTTCATTTCCCCCAAATGCTTTTGCTGGCGTGCAAAATATTTCTGTGAGCGATCCATGATCAATAACATTGCGCCAAAACCAAGCAGCGTGGCAAGAACCGCCACCGCCGAAAGCAACGGGTTAATTATGATCATTATAACAAGCGAACCAAGCAACAAAACAAGCGCAGGCATGAGCTCGCTCAGCGTTTCATGCAGCGCATGCCCCACTTCGTCCACATCATTAATCGCACGAGATAAAAGGTCGCCCGTGGCGGTGTTATCACAATCCCACACGTTCATACGGTTGATCTTTTCAAAAACGTGTAAACGAATATGATGCGATACGTGTTGCGTAATACCGGAGGTAATCCAACGCTCCAGCGCGGAAAACAACGCCGCACCCAGGTAAAGCGCCGCAAGCAACAGCGCAATACGACGAAATGCGACAAGATCTATACCCGCAACAATTCCATTTGAAACAAGATCCGTAAGGTTTGCTAATTGAACGGGGGCGTAGATAGTGAGCACCGTCGTGACAATGGCGGCCAACACACTAATTATAAGCCCTGCCGTATGCGGATGACACGCACGAAGAAGTCGATTCCACACGCCGAAAAAGCCGCGCTTTTTTTCTGTATTAACGGTCTTTTTCATACCGTTTCTGTGCTTATCCGACATGTGTTGTCACCTCCAATCGCTGTGCATCCGCAATACGGCGATAAGCGTCACACTCACACAGCAAGGTGTCGTGCGTACCCATACCCACCACACCGCCTTTTTCCAATACCACGATTTTATCCGCATCACGCACGGTAGAAACACGTCTGGCAATGATCAAAATCGTGAGATCGGCACAGTGTTTGTTGAGAGAAGCCTGCAACGCCTGTACAGAAGGCATATCAAACGCCGAGAAAGCATCATCCAGTATCAAAAGTTCGGGTTCCTTGCAGAGCGCTCGCATAATAGCTATGCGCTGTGCTTCTCCCGCGGAGAGGTTTACGCCCCCTTCCATAACGTGCGTATCTACACCGTTAGGCAACTCGCGCATCATTTCCTCGGCACAGGCAATCCGAATCAGTTTTTCTAGCTTTTCATCAGCGATCACCCTTGCGCCACTATCACCAAACGCGATATTCTCACGCACCGTGGCGTCAAACAAAAAGGGCTCATGACCAACATACGCAATTTTTTTGTGAAGAGTGTCCTCGTTATACTCACGGAGATCAACACCGCTCATGCAAACGGCACCTTTTACAGGGTCGTAATGGCGAAGCAGCAGATGCGTCACCGCGCTCTTGCCGCTGTGAATCGCGCCAATAATTGCAACGTCTTCCCCACGCTTGGCAGAGAAGTTCACGTCGCACAGCACATCCTCGTGCGCATCGGGATAGCGAAAAGTAACGTGCGAGAACGACAGTTCACCTACCTTTTCAGCGGGTGATTCGGTCACATTACCCTCGGTAACGGTAAGCGAAACATCCAACACTTCATTGATGCGTTTTGCCGAAACCATGGCCCGAGGTAACAGCGTAGTTGCCGTTGCAAACAGCAAAAACGCCGATAAAATCTGCATCATATACGAAACGAAAGCCACTGTTTCAGAAAAAATCACAACGCGCGCGGATACTGCCGCTGCATTGATCAACAACGCACCTACAAAATAAATGGCGATGGTGAGCAGATTACTGGACAACTGCATGGTAGGAGAAAGAATTGACATGGTATGCGCCGTGAACAGATGTGTGCCTGTCAAACGGCTGTTAGCCGCCTCAAAACGGCGCTCCTCGAATATTTCACCTCCGCTTGCGCGAATCGAATGAAGCCCCTGTAGGTTGTCACGCGTGATGCGGTTTACATCATCGGCATACTGTTGCATGCGTCGAAATTGGGGATAGCAGACCCCAATACAAAGTGCCGTCAGCGCAAAAAAAACGCCACCGCCAATGGCAGCGATCCACGCCCAGTGTAAGCTGCCTGCCGAGATTTTAACGATTGCCCAGACCACCTTGATAGGGGCTTTGATCACAACCTCCAACACAAGCACAAGCGACATCTGCACCTGTAACACGTCGCTGGTCGTGCGATTGATCAGCGTAGGAGTAGTAAAGCGATAAAATTCCGCACCGGAGAACGCTTCCACACGATCAAAAATCCGTTCGCGCAACGTAGCGCAAAAGGTAGCGGCTGCATTTGAGGCCAGTAAAACCGTCAACACCGCACACGCAAGGCTTCCCAGCGCCGCCAACAGCATTTTGCCGCCAACGTGCAAAATCTCGGACATCTCGCTACCCGGCGTTTCTACTAGTTCCGTGATCTCCTCCATATAGTCGGGAAGTGCGAGGTCTAGTGACACTTGTAGCACGATCAGTACAAGCGCCAGGAATGCTAGCACCCATTCCCTCCTTTTCATGTGTTTGAGCAAGCGAACCATAAAGCGTCCCTTTCACAATATCATAAGTCATAATTTATTATTACCTTACAAGTATACCATGCACACACGCAGATTGCAAGCAAATTCGCTCTTTTTTTGCAAATCAAACAGAAAAACACCCCTTCAAAAGAAGGGGTGTACTCTTTTCGTTACTTTCGAGGGGCTTCATGCAAGCGACGCTTACGCTTATAGTCCGTAATTTGTCCAACAACGATAGAAACGATCATGATACTTCCCGCAATACCAAGACCGACCGCAAGCGTGGATGCGAGATAGGAAAGCGCGCCCTCAAGGTCACCAACAAGAAGTTGGCGCATGGCATGATACAAACTGCCGCCCGGCACAGTGGGAATGATGCCGGGAAAAAGGAACACCGCGGCGGGTGCACGACGAAAACGGGCACAAAATTCTGCAAAGAGCGCCGTGAAAAGCGTAGATAGGAACGCCGCAAGAAACGCACCGTTTCCAAAAAACAGCACCGTATAATAGATAGCATACGTAACCAATCCGGAAATTGCCACATACGGCAAATGACGTGCATTTGTTTTAAAGAGGATCGCGAAGGTCACAGCGCCTACGAGCGACGCAATGATCTGGATGAGAAACTCTGTCGTAAAGAAACTCATACCACACCTCCCGTGACGCTGATACCCAACATGTACCCAAACGCGATCATCAGCGCAAGCAACACCGCCTGTAGCAGTTTCATCATGCCCGCAAGCAAGTCGCCATTGAGCAGGTCGCGCAATGCGGTACCAAAGCTAAGTCCCGGAACAAGAAGCATGATTGAACCGATCATAACAGCACCGCCATCCTTCAAAAAACCGATGCGAACAAGAAAAACGGATAACAACGTGGTGAATAATGCGGCAATCAGCGTCTCAGCAAGACCATCAAGTCTGTCACGTGCATAATGGATTACAAGGGCAATTAAAATACCTGCGATGGCGGCACCAACGGCATCCTGCCACCCGCCACCAAAAAAGAAAGCAAAAGCGCTTGCCGCACCTGCGGAAGCAAGATAATGTACCCAAATGGGGTAAGATTTCTTGCGTTTTACGCGCGCGATCTTCTCCTCAAATGTTTCAAGTGCAGGCGTCGTTGCACAGATCTCACGCGAGAGTGCGTTATAACGCTCAATCCCGCCCAGATCCGTGGTGGAGTGATGCACACGACGCAACTGTGAGGAATAGGAACCGTCAGGCATACGGATAGCTGCATTGATAACCGAAATAATGGTGAAAACTTCCACGTGTGCCGCACCGTACGCATAACATATACGCTCAATGGTATCCTCTACACGGCTGACTTCGCCCCCCGACTTTAAAAGCCCCTCACCTACATCAAGCGCAAGGCAAAGCAGATATTGTGCAAAATCGTCTTTATAAATAGCTCTTCCTTGATTTTCCACGGCCTTCTCCTTTCCCTGTTTCTTTCCTACATTATAGCACTGTCTGTTCAAAAAATCAACACGTTCCGAAAGAAAAAAGGGGCACTCGCCCCTTTTTTGGAAATTACCGTTGACACAACGGGATAACGGTGCTGATTTTTTGTTTGTGTTTTGAATTAAAACAACAGTTTCCCACACCGTCAGTGGACTAAATGATCACGCATCAAAATCCCTCCAAAAATCCTTGGTAACACGTTCGTAGGTTTCTTGGTCTACACAGTAACTCATCCCATGCCGCGCCCCAGGCACTACAAGCAATCGGCGCGGGGCGCGACACGCCATATAATTTTGATACGTCATGGCAATCGGCACAAAACGATCCTCTGCCCCGTGTACAAAGAGCACGGGAACTTTGTTGCTTTTCATAGCAGAAAGGGTGGAGAAATCGGTAATGTCAGTGTCAAATTTACGGATAAACAAGTCGTTGATCGCCTTGCCGTGCGGTGTATAAGGCAGATGAAGATTGCTTGTTACCACATGCTTCCAAATAGCGTGGGGCGAAGTAAACCCACAATCCGCAATCACTCCGTGTACATTGGGCGGTAACTCAAGTTCCGTCGCCATGAGGACTGTGCTCGCCCCCATTGAAATGCCACACAGATAGATTGGAATATCCTCGCCCACACGATCACGCACCCACTGTATCCAATCCAAACAGTCATAACGCTCCATCAATCCAAAGGTAATATACGCGCCACTGCTTTTGTTTTGCCCCCGTTGTTCGGCATATAGCACACTGCATCCGTTGTCGCGCCAAAACGGCGCAATGCTGCCAAAATCGCGTGACCAGCAGGAGCGCCAACCGTGCATAGCCACAATGACGCGCTTGGGATTTTCGCAAGGAGCCCAATGCCCGATCAGCGTTTCGCCGTCCCGACTGCGAAGTTTCACCTCTTCTGTTGCTTGCTTTTCAAGCTGCAAAGATTTCTCGCGCAAAACGGCATTGATATCCACCATACTGCCTGCCGTATCCATTCTGCTTCTGACGAGTCCCATGCTCTTTGGCGCTTCGCGCTCTACTGCGATTCTAATCAAGTTTTTACTGATCTCGCGCGACACCAACACACTTGCCCCTACCGCTAGTGCGGCGCCAATCCCGCCCATCACCAATACCGTACTTTTCTTCATTTTTCGCACCCCGTTTGCTTGCTTTTCCTATATAGTATGTCCCCAACACGGACATGCAAACGATACAAAAAAGAAAATCCAAGCAAAAGCAACGAATGCTTGCTTTTGCGTGGATTTTCTTTTATAGAATACGCAGCGTTGTGCCCTTTAATGCAACCAACTCAAGCGAAATATCCTTGAGTTATCTCTGGGCAAAATTGCCCATGTTAATACCCATCAAAATATCACTTCAGCTTTTTCAATTTTGCGGTATTGGCAATTACAATTAGCGTTGTTTTCGCATCCAAAACCTGCTCAGGGTTGATTGTTACGTTCACACCTCCGCCTTGTTTGATGGCCACAATATTGAATCCGTACTTTTTGCGCAAATTCAGTTCAATCAGGTTTTTACCAAGCCATTCTTCTTTTACATCGATTTCTATCATAGATACGTCTTTAGACAACGAAATCATATCAACAAAACCAGAGCTAACCAAGTTCTTGGCAAGGCGAATACCCGACTCATTTTCAGGGAAAACCACCTGATCCGCGCCTACACGGAGTAATATTTTTTGATGCATCTCGTTGGCGCTTTTAGCAATAACCGTTTTGACACCGGCCTCCTTGCAAAGCGTAACAGCCATTACACTTGCTTCCAGATTGCCGGCCATACAAATGACAACGGTATCAATCTCTGCAATGCCAAGGTGTCTTATCACTTCCGGATCGGTAATATCTGCACACTTGCATATCGGCAAGTACGTCGCTGCATCATTCACAATGTTTTGATTTTCATCGACCGCAATTACTTCCATACCATTATCAACAAGCTCTTTGGCAACCGCTCTACCATATCTTCCAAGGCCAAACACCGCGTATGATTTTTTCTTTTCCATTGTTTTCATTCTCCTTTATCCTATGCTTATTTCTTCTGTCGGTTCAGATATTACATTTCGACTCTCACTCTTGCCGCTAAGTGCAACCGCAAGTGATATCGGTCCAATACGCCCAAAGTACATCGTCGCAATAATGACAAGCTTGCCCATCAAATTTAAGCTGGATGTTAGATTTTTGGATAGACCCACTGTCGCCGTTGCGCTGACAGATTCATATATCACATTAATAATGGGGGCATCCATCGTCATTGATAAAAGAAAGATCGAAGAAAACATAACAACTAAGAACATTACAACAACCGCAACCGCCTTACGGATAGAATCTGCTGAGATTGTTCGCTGAAATAGCGATGCGCTGTTCTTGTTTCTAATCGTTGCAAATGCAGAGCAAAGCAAAACAACGATCGTTACGGTTTTTATGCCGCCTGCCGTTCCAACAGGTGAACCACCAATAAACATCAAAATAAGCGACACCACAGAAGCTGCGCCCGTTAGGTTCTCTTGGGGTACAGTTGCAAAGCCCGCCGTTCTGGTTGTGATAGATTGAAACAGCGACGTTTGAATCTTCTCAAACAGGGATAAGTTGCCAATCGTTGCCGGATTATTATATTCACAAATCAATATCAATATAGCGCCGCCAAAAATCAAAACAATAGTTGTAACAATAGCAATTTTGCTGTGCAGCGTTAAATGCCGAAATATCCGCTTGTTGCTGCAAGTGCGATTTTTCAACACGCGCAGCACATCTCTCCACACAACATATCCAATACCACCAAGAACAATTAAAAGCGACGTCGTAATGTTGATCAACGGATTGGTAGCATAATCACACAGACTACTATTGCCAATAATGTCAATGCCGGCATTGCAAAATGCAGAAACGGAATTAAAGATGGATATCCATATACCCCTCACTCCAAAATCGGGAACAAAAACGAGCATGTAGAGAATCGCGCCAATTCCCTCAATTATCAACGTGCCAAGCAGCACACTCTTGATAAATTTACCAAGCCCAGACATTGTATTCAAATTAAACGAATCTTGAATCAGCAAACGATCCCCTATGCTCATGTTCTGTTGCAGCATAAGCATGAAGCCCGACATAATGGTGATCACACCAAGACCGCCAATCTGTATCAGTATCAATATCACAACTTGCCCAAACACGCTCCAGGTCGTTGCCGTTGGCAATGTTACCAATCCCGTAACACACGTCGAAGTCGTTGCTGTAAACAAGGCATCCACAAAAGAAACCGAAGTGCCTGTAACCGAACTTATAGGAAGCGATAAAAGTAAGCTTCCCAACAAGATCGTTATCAAAAAGCTTAATAGTATGATTTGTGTTGTAGATAATGAAATTTTCTTGTTTTTCACCATAAAAACTCCCTAAAAAAGCATAGAGGAACCAACTTCCTCTGCAGACAGCTGGTTCCTCTAATATTATGCGTTTTTTTCATTGTATCATATTTTTTGCTTTGTGTCAAGGCAATGTTAGAGAGAAAAGAAATCCGTATAGTCCTGCTGGTGCACCCTCAGAGATTCGAACCCCACTTTGCAAAGCAAAGTATGACCACATGATTAAGAGTCACGTTGCTGTCTCAGCTTTGCTGAGCATCCAACCAAGCTAAAGGTGCGGATAATAGCCACATAAAAAAGAAAAGCCATATGGAACAATTGGTGCACCTTCAGGGATTCGAACCCGGGACCCACTGATTAAGAGTCAGTTGCTCTACCAACTGAGCTAAAGGTGCGTGCACATGTTCCATATGACTTTTCTTTTTGGCTCCCCCTACTGGACTTGAACCAGTGACACCCTGATTAACAGTCAGGTGCTCTACCGACTGAGCTAAGGAGGAATATAGCTCCGCTTGTGGCGGATATAAACACATCTTCACTTGAAGATGAGATTTTTAAAGGGATATACGGGGGTGCCATATATCCCTTTTCTTATGTTGCGCTTTCTTTGGCGAAGTATTATTTGCAATACTTCCGCACGTCGCCGCAGTTGCTACGACGTTATCCAAATCAAACGCGACGCATGTCGGCATTGAGCTATCTTCCCGGTCCGTCGCCAGACAAGTATTGTCGCCGCTGTAGAGCTTAACTTCCGTGTTCGGAATGGGAACGGGTGGACCCTCTACGCTAGGAACACCGACTCACACGGTAAACCGTGTGATTGTTTTCGCGCTTTCTTTGTTATCCAAATGAAACGCGACGTATGTCA
>JAZNAM010000004.1:0-49490 GCA_045586515.1 Eubacteriales bacterium | reverse complement strand
GGGGCGTGAACCGCCGCCAAAACCGCCTCCGCCAAAACCTCCGCCGCGTGGGCCGCCGCTAAATCCGCCGCCTCCGCCTCTCGAACCTCCACCGGGACCGGGCATATCTTTTACCTCACTTTCAATAACATTAAGTAATATAATTATACCACCGCACACAGTCGTTGTCAATATTTTTCACCACCCGCACCCCGAGAATGCATCAAAATTGCAAAAATCCCTTGACAAACCCCGCCGCGTATGATATAATATAGTGCTGATAAATCAATAATTACAGTTTTTTACTGAAATTCAACGAGATGTGGCTCAGTTTGGTAGAGCGCTACGTTCGGGACGTAGAAGTCGCAGGTTCGAATCCTGTCATCTCGACCAAAAAAGGGATAGGCACCGCAATCGCGGTGCCTATCCCTTTTTTCGTCGAGATGGCACTTCGTGCATGGTCGTTGCTCTGCAATGACGCAGGTACGCATACCGCGAAGCGGTATCTTCGCCGCAGGCGAATACCCTGTCATCTCGACAGTTTTTTGTTCTCGTGTTACACAACTTTTCTCTGGGTGTTACGCAGTTTGCTACGCAAATTTGTGTAACACCTTGTTTTTTTGAGTCTTATAACATTTTAAGCGGCATGCAAAAAGTTTTTTAGCACTGAGCTGATCGTACTACTCATTTGAGTCTCTTTTTCAATCCTCTTTACACATATCTTATATCAACACCCCATTACAATGATCCACCTCATGCTGGATGATCTGTGCCGTCCAGCCGGTGTAGGTCTTGATGCGCGATTGCAGCTCCAAGGTCTGATAGCGCACCTTGATGGTCTTGTAGCGCTTGCAATTGCGAGGGCCACCGAGAAGCGACAGACAGCCTTCCTCGGTATCGTACGCGCCGTCCTTCTTGATGATCTCGGGGTTGAGCATCACGGTGTACGTAGGGACTCGTCCACTCTCGTCGAGAAACGCAATGATGCGCTTCTTCACCCCGATCATATTCGCCGCCATGCCGACACAACTTTCCCTGTGCGCCATCAGCGTATCGAGCAAGTCTTGCGCCACTTGCCAATCCTCTTTCGTCGCAATCTCCGACTTCCCTGCAAGAAATATCGGATCGTGCATCAGTTCTTTGACCATGATCAAAACTCCACGATCTCGGGGGCTTTGCCAAACGCGCAGAAGGTTGCCGTCGCGTTCTGCATATAGAGCACCTGTGTGTTGCCGTCGTTCTCGTCATACATGCCGCGCAGATTGGGATAGGCGTCGAGCATGGATTTTCTCGCTTCAAAGCGATCATCCTCAACGAGCTCGCACGCCACGCGAATCCACGCGCCCTCCGAGAAGGCGCAGATCTCCGCCTTTGGATTTGCCGCAAGCTGCTTGGACGTGGGCTTGACCTTGCCCGTCTGTATGTAGAGTTTGCCCTGAAACTCGTTGATCGTACCAAAGGGGCGCACTCTCGGCTGATCGCCCTCCACGGTTGCCAAATAATAAACCTCTGCTTTTTTCAGAAAATCAAATACTTTTTTCATGGTTGTTCTCCTTTGTATTACTTGCGAAGCAACGCAAATCTATCAATCGCAGCCGAAGCGAACTCCGCCGTTCCCTCGCCGTACTTGTCGATATTTTTCTTGAATCGCTCGTCGGCAACGTACATCTTGCCAAGGCCTGCGAGGATCTCATCGGTGCAGGTGTAATAGTTCTCCGTGATGTGCGACTGAAGCTTGTCCACAAGCGCCTGTGCCTCGGCAGAATCCGCACCAGCACCGCGCTCTTTGCACGCAGCAAACTCGGCAAAGGTGGGCATGAGTCCATGAATCGCCTCTGCCCACTTCTCTTTTGTGTAATTCTTCGTCTTCTGCTCGTGCTCGCGGTAGGCGTCCGTGCCACCCCAACGAGAGCGAGTTTCGGGTTCATAGTTCTTCATATTGGTATAATTATCTTCCTATAAACTTTTGCTTGAGCTGGGAATTTTCATTAAGCGACTTACCACTTTCATCTTTCCAATATTCCCAACCGTTTCTGCTACCGCAAAGGATAAATCCTGCTGCCGCGCTCAATGCAGTATAACTTGTTCTTTGGGGAATAAACATATAGGATTTTACAAAGACAGCTCCTTTTTCAGTTTCCCTAATTATGCCATCTTCTAGAAGGTCACTATATATGTCGTATTGCCACTCTTCAATCTCCGATTGAACATACTTAACAATTTCAGAGCCTTCCTGAATTTCTACGCTTCCGTCCTCCTCATAAAAGTGAGCAAGCGCATACACACCATCCCAATCGATTGAAATTATATGCTTTGAGATAACGTCATCAGAAGCAGAGCAATACGGATACAAGTCGATTATTTGTTCTATAAGGGCTCGAGTTCTTTCATCAATGTCAGAAATCGTCCATTGTTCTTTCTGGAGAATTTCTTGGTTCATCGTCAAATGTGCTGTATCTGCCAAAATCGCCTTTTTGTATTCCCATGGTTTATTTTGCATTTTGCTATTGTCCGGCTTGGTAGCAAGAGTCAAATTGCCCAAACGATGAAGATTTCGTTCGTACGCTATCCGTGGACACATTATCCGCTTCGTGTCGAGTAATATCCGCAACAGAATGATTCTCATATAACGTTTTTGCCGCCTCAATAATCGTCGGTGTGGGTGCATAAGGGCTAATAATCCAATCCGGCTCAATCGAACGCTCACTCGGGAAACGTCTTAGCACGTTGGCAATCAAATTGGAAATCCCTGTTTCACCGGACACCAAAGGATTCACCACCATGTCATCATAAACAGACATTTGGAGATCCGTGGAGGATTTACGATGATTGGTTGCAATAAGAATCGGAACAATAATCTTGTCTCGACTATATTTATGGAAATTCTTGAGATCAAGCGCATAATCTAAAACCTGATCCACATCCGTTTCCAATATTTTAGATTCCCCAACCTTAAATTCAAGGCAGAATACAATTCCCCTTAAAAGCAACACAACGTCTACACGTTTGCCAAGACGAGGGATGTCATACTCAAATATAATCTGTCCGTCTTCATCTTTAAAGTCGGATAGCACACGTTTCATAATGGAAATTTCACCCGACCACGCTTCTCTTGTAGTGGTAAGCGCTACACCATGATACTTTTCACATAATACGCCCAATATGAAACGATCACTCGCATTCAAAAACTCTGCAAAACTGCTATTATATAAGCAACGGCTCATAAGAACTCTCCCAAATTATTTCTCGCAAGGTACAATCTCAACAATATCATCCATCGTGCAATCAAGCGCGGTGCAGATTTTGACGAGCACGTCACTGGAAACGGTGGCGCCGTCTTTTTTCATCTTGGCAAGGGTTGCGGGGCTGATGCCTGCCTTGGCGGCAAGGTCTTTGCTCTTCATCTCGCGGTCGATGAGCAGTTTGAAAAGTTTCTTATAGCTTGCAGCCATATGTCACCTCATAAAAACAAAGATTTTTATACAGTTCCATTTTACCATTTGATGCGACAAAAATCAAGAGATTTCTTCGAAGAAATTACAAGATCGTTGAATTTCTTTTGTTTACACATAACGATTTTGAGGTGACAGACGTTGGCACCAAGTCATTTGCGCACTTGGAAATGATGGTAAGTCAAGTGTGTTCGAGACGTAGCAGTCGCAAGGACGTAAGGGGTGAGGAAAATAAAAAAGGCTCCTTATCGGAGCCTTTTTTATTTTCTCAGAGTGCTTCGCCGTTTGCCATGACCTCGGAGATGATCTTGATCACCTTGTCATAGCAGCCGCCGCAGCCAGTGGAGCATTTGGTGGTATTTTTTACGTTCTCAAACATATCGAGCAGCGCGTTCACGTCGGTATGGTCATGCATGGCGTTCAGGATATCGAAATAACTGACGTTATTGCACTGACAGACAACATAATTCTTTTTCGAAGCGGCATCAACGGGTTGCAACGGGCAGACAAGCGGACGCTCGATCTCCGCCATCCAAAGACCATGCAGATTGCAATACGCATAGGCGGCGACGGGGGTTTCGTCGCAAAGTGCGAACGTGACGACGGGATCATCACCCGGCTTCAAGCACTTGCGCTGACCGCCCTTATCCGTCTTCAGGTATACCCAAAGAATGCTATGCGCCTCGGTCATAGGGTGTGCTACGGCACCGATATCCACGCGGACGATATCCTCCTCCCAGGTAACAACGGGGATATGCTTTTCCTCGCTCGCTTCAACGCTGCCGGGCTCCAGCGCGGTCATGCGCTGGCCGCAACACATCATAGGTACGCCCGAATCATGGATCATACCGATCATATTACCACAATGCTCACAAATAAAAAATTTAGTATCAGACATCGTAAAAATCCTCCTATTGGTTGATACGTACAGTATAGCACATTTTTTGCGTTCGTGCAAACTTTTTTTACCTCACCGTTGGCAGTGTGGCGCAATGTCACTCTTCCCTTTCCTATTATAATGGACACAAGCGCGATTTCACGATATAATAAAGTTACATGTTACTACAACCAACATCGTAATTTATAACGAAAGGCAATAGGTAAACGACATAAACGAAAACTACGAAGCGTTATTTATCCCTTGGAAGATCGGCAACGTGGAGATCAAGAACCGCATCGTGATGTGCCCCATGGGCGGCACTTCCCTGTTCGGTTGGTTTGAGCTGACGGAGCAAGCCTGCCGCAGCGACAGACAGCGACTATGCGACGGCGCGTTCAGCCCTCGGGGCGCTCGTGACAAAACGGTCGAGGAAACCGCAAAACCTCAAAATTTAATAGTATCGAGATGTGGCTCAGTTTGGGGACGTTTGCGAGCGCTGCCGGTGGCAGAGTAAGCGAGCAAAAAGGAGTGGCAGCCGTCGCAGAGTGCAAGCGAGTATTCGAGCGTAGCACGATGCGGTAACGGCAACAGGAAGAGCGCGTAGCGCCACGCCAACACCCCTTGTTCATCTTGCTTATGCAACAAAATTAAATATCGAGATGTGGCTCAGTTTGGTAGAGCGCTACGTTCGGGAAGTAGAAGTCGCAGGTGCGGTTGCTGCGTAGAAGATGCGCGCATGTTTGATAATTGCGCCCTACTTATCGTGCGCCGCGTGTCGCCTGACGCTTTTGTTTCGCCTTTCCAAATGCGGTTGACACATGCGCGATTTCGCGATATAATAAAGTTACATGTTACTGCAACCAACATCGTAATTTACAACGAAAGGCAATAGGTAAACAACATGAACGAAAACTACGAAGCGTTATTTACCCCTTGGAAGATCGGCAACGTGGAGATCAAGAACCGCATCGTGATGTGCCCCATGGGTGGCACTTCCCTGTTCGGATGGTTTGAACTGACGGGCTGCCACTTCGACAAGGAAGCGGCAAAGCTCTTCCTTGAGCGTGCCAACAACAACGTTGGCTTGATCATCCCCGGCATCGCCCCGGTGCGCGACACCTTCTGGGGCAAGTGGCTCTGGCAAAACCCCAAGATGTTCAAGGACCTGAAAGAGTTTATGGACGAGATCCACAAGACGGGCGCGAAGCTCTTCATTCAGCTCACCGCGGGTATGGGCCGCTCCTGGGCGATCACGGATCTTATCGCACCCCTACATAAAAACAAGTTCACGCGCACACTGATCAAGCCCATTATCGACACCTCGCACGAGCTCGCCTCTCCCTCTCCCCAGCCCTCTCGTTGGGCGCATGATATTGAATGCCCCGAAATCACGGTAGAGCAGATTCACGAGATCATCGAGGCGTTCGCCAAGACCGCAAAGCTTTGCCGCGATGCGGGCGTGGACGGCGTTGAGGTACACGCGGTACACGAGGGCTACCTGCTCGATCAGTTCGCCATCGAATTCTTCAACAAGCGCACCGACGAGTACGGTGGCAGCTTTGAGAACCGCTACCGCTTTGCTGCCGAAATCGTCAAGGCTATCAAAGCCGCGTGTGGCGAGGACTATCCCGTATCGCTACGCTACTCGGTCGAGTCCAAGCTCAAGGGCTTTTGCGAGGGTGCGATGCCCGGTGAGGACTACGTCGAGGTCGGGCGCAACATGGAAGAGTCCGAACGCGCCGCGAAGTATTTGCAGGACGCGGGCTACGATATGCTGAATGCCGACAACGGCACGTACGACTCCTGGTATTGGGCGCATCCCCCGATGTACATGCCCGAGAACTGCAACCTCGAGGACGTTGCACACATCAAGAAATTCGTGGACATCCCCGTTGTTTGCGCGGGCAGAATGGATCCCGGCGTTGCCGCAAAGGCGATTGCCGAGGGCAAGATCGACGCCATGGGCGTTGCCCGTCAGTTCCTCGTTGACCCCCAGTGGATCACCAAGCTCATTGAGGACAGACTGGAGGACATCAAACCTTGCATCTGCTGCCATAGCGGCTGCTTCAACTTCTCCTCCTCCAAAGGACACGCCAACACGCAGGACCTCACCGACACGATGGGACTTGCACGCTGTGCACTCAACCCCGAAACAATGCAGTCCAAGAAATACTACGTCGCCCCCGCAAAGAAGGCAAAGAAGATCGCCGTGATCGGCGGCGGTATCGGCGGTATGGAGGCAGCAATCCTGCTCGCCAAACGCGGTCATGCGGTCACACTCTATGAAAAGACGAACGCGCTCGGTGGCGTATTCATTGCCGCATCCGCCCCCTCCTTCAAAGAAAAGGACCGGGCACTTATCGCGTGGTACATCCGTGAGCTTTCCAAATACCCCATCGACGTGAAGCTGAACACCGAAGTCACCGACCCGAAGTCGCTTGACGCAGACGAGATCATCGTGGCAACCGGTGCTGTCGCAAAGCGCATTCCCGTAAAGGGAGCAGAGCGCGCCGTGGAAGCAGTTGATTACCTGCTTGGCAACAAGACGGTTGGCAAGACTGTCGTAGTGATCGGTGGCGGTCTTACGGGCTGTGAGATCGCGTATGATCTTTACCTCAAGGGACAAACGCCCATCATCGTGGAGATGCAAGACGACCTCATCACCACCAAGGGCATCTGTCTTGCCAACACCAGCTATCTGCGTGACTTCTTCAAGACCAACAAGGTTCAGGTACACCTTGAAACCGCACTGTGCGAGATCGGTGAAGCGTGCGTCACGCTAAAAGATAAGGATGGCAAGACATTTGACGTTCCTTGCGATTCCGTTATTCTCTCGGTTGGCTACAACCCCGCTCCTCTTTCGCAAAAGGGACGCCACGTACACGTCATTGGCGATGCCGCAGGCGTTGGCAATCTGCGCACGGTCATCTGGGGTGCGTGGAACGTATGCATGAAGCTTTGATAGGAGGTCATCCAACATGGTATTAACAAAAGAACAACAGGCAATCCTTGACGGTGCCAAGGGAGAAACGCTTGCCAAGGTTATGAAAACACTGGTGATGTACGGTGACGCTTTTGAAGCAGAAAAGCTCGTGCCCATCACGTCGGAGTACAACCACCTCGTCACGTCCTTTGGTCTGAAGGTCATGTCCCCCGTGTACGACCTTATGCAGCAGTTATTGGATGCGGGCGTCACCTCGGCGCAAAAATTCTCGGTTGACCCCCGTCCCATCGACAAGAACGTGCCCGCGAACTTCTTACAAAACCTTGTGTTCAACAAGTTTATGTACTGTAAGCAGGACTTTTACGAAGGGCAGCTCGACAAGTTGGGATTGATGAACGAAAACGCATTCACCTGCGCTTGCTACCTCGACGAGGTCGGCAACAAGCCGAGGAAGGGTGACGTGCTCTCCTGGGCGGAATCGAGCGCGGTCGTTTACGCCAACTCGGTGCTCGGCGCACGTTGCAACCGCAACTCGGGCATCATCGACATCATGGGCTCGATCGTGGGCTACGTACCCTATTTCGGTCTACTCACCGACGAGGGCAGAAAAGCAAGCTGGGTGATCAAGGTCAAGACGACTAAAAAGCCCGAGGCACAGCTGCTCGGCTCTGCCATCGGCATGAAGGTGATGGAGGATGTTCCCTACATCACGGGGCTTGACGCATGGCTCGGCAATGAGCTGGACGACGCCACCTGTGCCTACCTCAAAGACTTCGGTGCAGCCACCGCCTCCAACGGTGCCGTCGGTCTTTACCACATCGAAAATCTCACGCCCGAGGCAGTTGAGCTTGGTGAAACGCTCGTCCTCGAGGGCGCCAAGGAATACGTCATTGACGATGCTGAGCTGGAGCGCGTCAAGAACAATTATCCCGTCATTTGGAAAAACCCCAACGCCGCCCCCAAGCTTTGCTTTGTGGGTTGCCCGCATCTCTCGCTTGAACAGCTGAAGGATTGGACGCTGAAGCTCGAAGAGTCACTTGCAAGGAACGGCAAGAAAAAAGTCACCGTCAAGACGGTCTTTACCGCAGCACCCGCCGTGCTGGAAGCTTTTGAGAAGACCGAGTACGCGGCAAGACTGAAAGCGACGGGGGTCATTACCTCGTACATCTGCCCCTTGATGTATATGAACAATCCCCTTTGCAAAAAGATGCCCGTCATCACGTGCTCCAATAAGCTGCGCACCTACACGAGCGCAAGATACTATACCGATGCAGAGATCTTAGGTATCATCACGGGAGGTAAAAAGCAATGAAAACGTTTCAAGGAAGAGTCGTAACCCCCGGTGAGGTTACCGCCAAAGCCGTCGTTACAACCGAGGGCTTCAACACGCTTGCTTCGTTCCAAATGGCGTTGCAGTTCGGCGATAAAGAGGTGAAATGCGGTGACCAGAGCAACAAGGAGCTGTACGGCAAGCCCCTCATTGGCAAGGCACTTTGCCTGCCGCAGACCATCGGTTCTACCACGGGCGGTCTCGTGCTTTACTGCGCGTGCGCTATGAAGAAGAACCCCGCCTGTATGCTCTTTGCCAATCACATCGACTCACTCGCAGCGGCAGGCGCGGTGCTTGCCGACGTTTGGGTGGACGGTGTTACTATGCCCGTTGTCGATTCGCTTGGCGATGAGTTTCTCGCCTACGTGAAGGACGGTATGACCGTCACCATCAAAGAGGGCGGTGTGGTCGAGGTGGAGTAAATCCCCCTCTCAATCGTTCAACGCCTTGGAAGCGACGCTTCCAAGGCGTTTTTGTTGTTTGGAAGATCTCGGCGAAAAAGTCGCAGGCCCGCAAAGGCGCATCTTCGCGCTCCGCGCAACAAACGAAACGTCAAAATATCACAACGTCTGTTGACAAAAAATCGAAAGATGCTATAATGATCTTGCGCTCCCTTGCAAGCACGAGGGAAAACAATCATCACAGTGGGAGAAAACGAAATGGTATTTGACCTGTTGGCATCCGCCAAAGAAAAGGTATTGGTCGTGGCACACCGAGGCGTGTCGGGCGGAAATATCCCTTGCAACACGCTTGCCGCCTATGAAATTGCCTTGAAGCAGGGCTCGGATATGCTTGAAATCGACGTGGAAATGAGCGCCGACGGAAAGCTTTACGTCTTCCACCCGCGCATGGAGATCCATCACCTGTGTCATACCGAAAGGATCTGTAATATGACAAGCGAGGAGATCAAAGAACTTCGCTATTTCAATTACGACAAAACGCCCACGCAATTCGGCGTACACACGTTCGACGAGTTTTTGGAAACCTTCAAGGGCCGTTGCTATGTCAACGTAGATAAGTTTTGGGGGCACCCCAAAGAGATATACAACGCCATCAAGCGTCATGGCATGTGCGAGCAAATGCTTGTGAAATCCACCCCGTCAGACGAAATATTGACGGTATTAACCGAGCTCGCCCCCGAATTGCCGTACATGGCAATCGTGCGGGATACGCACCCCATGCACGGGGCACTTCTGCACAGCAAGCTCAACTATATCGGTGCCGAAGTGTTGTTTGACAAGGAGGAATGCGAGGTTGCCTCGCGAGCGTTTATCAACAAACTGCACCGCGACAACAAATTGGTATGGGTAAACGCCATTATTTACGACTACAAAAAGCAACTTTGCGCGGGACATTCCGATGATGCGGCACTTTGCGCCGATCCCGACCTCGCCTGGGGCTGGCTCGTCAAGCAGGGCTTCGACTTTATCCAAACCGATTGGCCGCTCATGCTCTCAAACTATTTAAAAGAAAAGAATCTTTTATACAAGCAATTATAAACGCACAGGACGTCTTTGTACCACGCAAGGGACAAAACAAAGAAAAGGCGCGCTGTTGGGATCTGCGTAATTCCAACAACGCGCTTTTTGCTATGTGACAGGTTCCTATCAAGATGCGGTAGAACGTTAGGTAATGGTGGGATCAATCTCTACGAGGACCTTGCCGCGCCTGGCGTGGTTGGGTGCCTTAAATTCCTCGGCGGCTTGCTCCATAGAAAGCACGGTATGAATGATCTCGTCGGCGCCAAACTCCTCGCGCGCGAGCAGCTGCAATGCGCGCCCCATCGTGTTTGGATTGAGGAAAGAGGTCTTGATCGTCAACTCCTTTGAAAAGATATCAAAGAAAGAAACGCTTGTCCGCTTCGTGCTGTCGGGCACACCGAACATCACAACCGTGGCACCCTTTCCCGCCACGGCAAGCGCGCTTTCCTGCACCGACGGAATGCCGACGCACTCAATGACGCGATCAATCGGGTTTTGCGCAGCATACGCAGCAACCGCCTCTTCGTTCTGAGAACACAGGAACACATCCGCGCCCCCGGCCAGCGCCGCCTCGCGGCGCGCGGGATTATATTCGATCACAACGATCTCGCCTGCGCCCGACGAGCGGAGCAGGCGCAACATGATCGCCCCAATCGCGCCAAAACCGATCAGTGCAACACGCGCGCCCGCTTGCACGTCCAAAAGATCAATACCGCGCAAACAGCAGGAAAGCGGCTCGGCGAGTGCGGCGGTACGCATACTCAAATTTTTCGGCAGGGGGTGTACGTTCCGCGCAGGCACAACGGCATACTCCGCCATGCCCTTTACCAC
Organism: Eubacteriales bacterium; assembly: GCA_045586515.1. Classification (GTDB taxonomy): domain Bacteria; phylum Bacillota; class Clostridia; order Oscillospirales; family CAG-272; genus Firm-07. Next base: position 38,593 of record JAZNAM010000004.1, on the reverse strand, counting down.
GCCGCGCGCATGTTCGCAAAAGGTGGGCTTCCCCGCACGACAGTAGTAACAGACGCCACAACTCCAACTGGGGTCCACCGTTACGCGATCACCAACCTGAAACTCGGTAACACGGTCTCCAACCTCGGTGATCACGCCCGAAATCTCGTGACCGAGCGCAAACGGATATTCAACAGCATGAATGTATTCTTTTCCCGCGGCCTTATGAAAATCACTGCCGCAAATGCCGCAATAGGCGACTTTGACGCAAACGTCCTCGCTACCCACTGTGGGTCTTGGCAACTCCCCAAAACGAACGTCCCCGGGGGCGTGTAAAATCACAGCTTTCATGCGCTATCTCTCCTTCAAAGGATTTTCTTTATTCGTGTGTCCGGGCAAGAGGGGCAAACGCCCTCTCGACAGTTTGGCTTAAAACAAAGCATCAGCGAGCCTTAGGAGGAGCGTTGTCCTTACTCGCCATCAGCAAGCGCGCGAAGACTCTCGCCCGCCAAACGGTAGATCGTCCATTCGCTCATCTGCTTCGCGCCAAGCGACAGATAAAACGCAATGCTTGGCGCATTCCAATCAAGGCAGACCCATTCCATTCTGCCGCAACCGCGCTCTACGGCAATGCGAGCAAGCTCTGTGATGAGCGCTTTGCCGTGTCCGCGCCCTCTGTATTCGGGCAGCACGTACAGATCCTCAAGGTAAAGGCCTGCTCTACCCACAAACGTAGAAAAGTTATGGAAAAAGAGCGCAAAGCCGACCTCTTTCCCCTCCTCCATTGCAAAAATCACTTCTGCCTTTTTCTTTTCGAATATCCACTCACGCAGCAACTCTTCACTCGCCACCACCTGATCGGACATCTTTTCATACGCCGCGATCCCCTTGATAAAATCAAAAATCAAGGAAACATCACCCTCTGTTGCAAAACGAATTTCAGTGTTTTTCATGCTTCTCTCCGTTGGTTTTCGGTTTTCGGCTACGCTTTGGTAGTTCCCTTTCATTATATCACATAGCAACCGCTCTTTCAACATTACTTTTATCTCATCGCAGCATCAAAAAAGCAGGCACACTGAGCGTACCTGCTTTTGTTTTTTAGATAAACATCTTGCGTGCCATCACGGCGCGAGCGGAACTGTTAATGCCAAGGAAAATAAGCGCGCCACCGATGAGAATAAGCCCCGCCATGGGGTAGATTGACCAACCGACAAACGGCAAGGGGAACGTAATTGTGAGCAAAATCTCAACCGGCAACATAAAGCCGCCCGTCGCAAGCGCGGCACCACCGAGAATATAGAAGCGCCCGCGAGGTACGTAGCGGAAAAGCGTCACCACCGTGGTGGCAATCAAACAAAAACCGCCCGTCACAGGAAGTGCAAAGGTCAAAAACCAATGACCGCCCGTTGCAAAATTGATATAAAACAGGTAGAGCGCCGTCGCCGCAAAGGAGCAAGGCACAAAAATCACGGGATTGGGCTTTCTAAACCACAGCGGCAGGGCAAACGAAATGTAGGAAAGCGCCAGCGCGCCCAAAGCGTAGAAAAACCAGTTGAGTTCGCGATCCACCTGAAAGTCCGCAAGAAACGTCACTACCACGGGGATAAAGTACAAAAACAGCACCACACCCGAGAGCACCTTGGAACCTGCCTTCAGCTTGGGGTGTCTGTTATGCGGATATAAGGGGCGCGCGTCCTCGCGTTGCAGATCGGGGTGATACACCACCGTATCGCAAAGCGGACACACCTTTTCGGTGTCAGCAAGCTTTACGCCGCAGTTGATACAATACATAAAAACCTCTCAATTTCTGTTACTTTCCACCGTAACGGGGAGTCCCATATCGCGAAGCACCTCATAAAAACGGCGCTCCAGCTCAGCACTTTCAATGTCGCGAATAAAGTTCAGATACAGCGTATCGCCAAACGACACCACCGCGCAGTTGTAGGGGGCGTTGGACTGACTGCCGAGCAGGAAGTCCACACGCTCCACATAGCGGCTCATCTCCTCGGGCATCCTTACAACGCCAAGGTTAGACATCGTGAGGCACGCCTTCTTTTCGCCATAGCTATCGTAACCGATTCGCATGGCAATATTCTTGATCGGCAACGGCATAATCCGTACGAGCGGATTGCGCTCAATATTGACGTTCGCGGCGATCATACCGCTCATATATTTTGGGGTAATATCCAATCCCATGCGGTGCTTGATGATGTCACAGATCTCGTCAAATTCATAGTCACCAAGGCGCGCATCAAGTTCGGGCGTGGTCAGCGACATAAAATTGCGAAGCGTTTCACTCGGGAACACACTGCGCAAATTCACGGGCAAATGCACTTTGATCGGGCGACGGCGACGCAGATCAGACACCTGTTCCGCCTGCATGGCAAGGAGCGCCTTCATCATGGCGGCGCAAAGAAACACCGTCACAGTCACATTGTGCTCGTGCGCAAGCGCCAGCGTTTCCTTCACGGGCAAGTGAAAACACGTCAGGTGCAAAAAGCCGTCGGTTTGTAACTCCTCGTCAATATGAAACGCGTTGGTGCTCTTGCGGCTTGCCGCAACGGGGCCCGAATACTTGTGAAAGCTGTTCTCCAGTTCCGCTTCTGTCGGTGCTTCGTCACGCGCAAGTACGCCGTTCTCACAAGGGATCTTAACGCCGTAACGGCGTTCAAGATACTCGGCAACGAGCGATTTAAGAAAGATCATCCCGCCCGTGCCATCCGTCACGGAATGGAAAAACTCTACCGCGATGCGGTTGTGGTACACGATCACACGAAACGCGCATTTGCGGATCTCTTTGTGGCTCATATAGACAAGCGGATAACTGCTCTCGCGCATCACATCGGGTGCTTCCTCCACCTGTTGCAAATAATACCAAAACACACCGCGGCGAAGGCGCGTGCAAATCGAGGGGAAACGCTTTATCGTGACGTCCAGCGCTTCTCGCAACACATCCACGTGCACGTCTTCGGTAAGCGTGATCGACTGGCGAAATACATTGCTCCAATTTTTACGTGTTGCGGCAGGAAAAATCGTTGCCGCAGTATCCAAACGCACCCATTGCAACTGCTCCTTTTTCTCGGACATCCAAAGCCCCCCCCTTTCTTGAAAATTTACTGTTATCATTATACCACTTTTCCCCAAAAAGTCAATACAAAAGGGGAAGAGCTGTGTCGCCTTCCCCTTTTGTGTAACACGTGGCTTGTACGCCAAGCGCCTAATCAAAGCTGATTTTACTGCGATCCAGCGCGGCAGTGAGCAACACGCCAAGAATCACGCCCGCAACGCCTTGTACGGCGTTGGCGGGAATATTGACAAGCGATGCGCCAAAGCCATATAGCGCGCCCTCAAACAAAAAATAACCGCCAATCATCCAAAGCTCGGCAATCACACCAAACACGATGCGAGTGGGAAGTTTGCGCATGCGCTTCGCCAAAAATCGCACGCCCAAGCAGACCACCAATGCCATGGCGCCTTTGATCACGAAGGTCGCAGGTGCGTAGACGCCATAGCCCGCAAACAGATCGGCAAGCGCAGAGCCAAGACCCGCCGCCAAAAAGCCATACAGGGGCGAGAGCAAAAATCCTGCGGCAAGCACCACGCAATCGCCAAGATTGATGTAGCCTTTAAGCGGCGACGGAATCTTTACAAGCATCGTCGCAACGCAAACAAGCGCGGCAAACATCGCCGTAAATACGATTTTTTTAGTTGTTCCTCTCACAAGGATCACCCCCTTCTTACTTGCCCTTAATTATACGCTGTTTCCCCATAGTTGTCAATGGAAAAAACGGAAAAAGGGGCAAGCGGTGCTTGCCCCTTTTTGTGAAAAATCACGCTGTGTGCATTGACAGTTTATATCTTGTTATTTCTTGAAAATAGCAACAAGCTCCGCCCAGGTCTTTTTCTTGATGGCAAACCAAATAAGGGCGAAGATGCCGCAACCGCCTACCACAGTGCTGCCGAGCGTGATCGCCACGATCACGCCTGCGCCAAGGCCTTCCTTGTCGTCTTCCTTGGTGTCGGCGGGAGCGTTCGTATCGGTATTGCCCGTGTTGGTGTTATCGGTATTGGTGCTGCCGGTATTGTTGCCGGCGTCGGTGTTGGTGTTGCCACCGTTATTGCCGGTATCGCCACCATTACCGGTATTACCACCGTTGTTACCACCGTTGTTGCCGCTGTTGTTGCCACCGTTGTTACCACCGCCGTTATCGCCACCGTTACCGCCGCCACCAGGTGCGGTGGGCGTCTTGATCGACACGTACTTGTAGGTTGCCAGGTTGCTTTCGTTATACGCGCCCGCTTCCGTGCCGTCCGCATTGACGCTCACCGTCAGCGTTGCACCGTCATACTCGTCAAGATCGGGCATATTGGGATCCGGATCCATACCCGCCGCAATGACGAACGCCATGCCTGCATTCGTGACCGACACGGTGATATCACCGCCCGTGATGCTGAGGTTTTCTGCCGTGGCTGTATATACGCCAACTCTCGTCGAGTTTACCTTGAGCGTACCGCCCGTAATTGCGAGTTTGTGTGCCACAAGCGCAGCCGCCTGCTCCGCATTGCCCGTTACCGTCAAATCGAGCGTACCGTCCGCAATGGTCAGGAGCCCCATCGATTCATTGAAAATAGCCATATACGGCGTGGTAATGGTGAGCGTACCGCTACCCGTGATCGTCGTCGCGCCCTCCAGCACCAGTGCCATGCTCTTCGCGTGGGTGCCGGTGATCGTGTTGTTGCCCTCCAGGCGAATCGCAAGTCCGGAAACAGCAGCGCCGATCAGTACGCGGGGGGAGTCGCCAATTCCCATTCCTTCGCCCGTGTAGCTGTATCCGTTCAGCGTCAGCGTCTTGGTGGCGGGATCGTAAGATACCTTACCGTCGCCAAACACGTCGGTATTGTTTTCTGCCGTGACCTCGGCGTTACCGATCATAATGCCATAATACTCATACTCCCACAACGCATAGAACGCCGTGTCTGCCGTCAGCATATAGGTGTCGCCCTCGTAATAGGCAAGGCCATTGGGAGAGCCTTGTGCCCAAGCTGTAAAGAACTTGCCCGTAGGGGCTGTGAACGTACACGCGGGAATCTCGTACTCACCTGCGGGTACCGTGACGGGCGTCATCGTGCCCGTACCGCCGTTCGCGTAGAAGGTCACGGTGTAACAGGTGACGGGGATATCCTCCCAGATCGCGTAAAGCGTGGTGTCGCCCGTGAGGTCAATCTCGGTGCCCGCATTATACCGTGCGCCCTCGGCACTACCGAGTGCCCAGCACTTGAACTGCTTGCCCGCGGGGGCTACGAAGGTGCAATTGGGCAGGGTGTAGGGCGTGGCGACGCCCTCAAGCGCTGCCATCGTGCCCGTGCCGCCATTCGCGTCAAAGTTCACGTCGTAGACAAGTGCTTCCCAAATAGCGATGATGTAGGTTTCATCATTTATTGTGATCTCATCACCGGGATACTTCGTTGCCACGGCGGGGTTGCCGATCTGCCAATAGGCGAATTGCTTGCCCGCAGGGGCTTCAAACATACAGTCGGGCAGCTCCAGCGTGCCACCCTTCACGATCTCGTCGAATTCAGACGAGCCTTCCGCTTCACCGGGGATGTAGTAGTACGTAACGGTATCGTCCTCCCAGATCGCGTAGAAGGTCATATTGCTCAGTATATCAAAGCGCTCGCCTGCCGCGACCTGCGTACCGCTTGTGCTATGCACCGCCCACGCCTTGAAGCGCTTGCCCGTGGGGGGCGTAAAGGTACACTCGGGCAAACGGAAGATGCCGTACTCTGCCGTAACGGGTGCCATCGTGCCCGTGCCGGTATTGGCATTGAAAGATGCCGTACGGGATTCGGATACTCTCAAATAGTGATACGTCGAAACGTTTCCGGGGGTGTAATCGGTCGTGGGCGTGCCGCTCGACGATACCGACGCCGTGAGGATCGCGCCGCTCATTCCACTCACGTCGGGCGCGCCGCCAAACGCGGGAGCCGTACCCGTACAAACGGCGGTCACCGAGCCACCCGTAAGCTCAATGGTGGTTGCGTTGCCACCGATGACAGTACCCGACGCCGTGGCGTGGATAATGCCACCCTCGATACGCAAGGTATAGCTACTATAGGTGTCGATATCGCCAACGATCGTGAGGGTGCCGTCACCCGTGATCGTCAGATTGCCATGGGTGAAGATGCCACCTTCGCCTGCCGTCAGCGTATTATTGCCGACAAGGCGAACGGTAAGATCGCCGTCAGAAGAGATCACGTAGCAACCACCGTGACCGTCGTCACCCTCGCCGTAGCCCGCATACGTGTAGTTGTTGAGCTCCAACACGCCGTCGTTATAGTAGGCGTAGCCGCCGCCAGGCTCAACAAGCGTCACGCCCGTCGTGCCGGACGCCGTGTAGTAGTCGTCCTGCAAATTCTCAATCGGGCCGACCGCCACGCTGGCGGGTGCGGCAGCGCTTGTCACAAGTGACAAACCGACCAGAAGGCCGACGAGCAGCACGGCTGTGAACAGTAGTGTAAGTGTGAGTTTTACAGATTTGGATTTCATTGTCGTGACTCCTTCCCAAAGGACTTGGTTTGGGTTCTACCCAAACCCATTGTAACACGCGCGCGTTAGGGCGCACTACACCCCCAAGGGGTGAAAATGCAAAAAAGTCAAATTTTTGTGACAACTTTATTTCGTTCAAAAAGAAAGGGAACGCTGCGAAAACTCGCACCGTTCCCTTTTATTTTGATTTATTGCTCGTCAAGCCACGCATACAGCTCGTCGCGAGATGCCACACCGATCTTGGCGTAGAGCGTGCGTGTGTATGTTTTGACGGTGTTTTCCGACAAATGGAGCGCGCTTGCAATGTCGCGCCGTTTTTTGCCTCTTAATACAAGCGTTAAGATCTCTTGCTCACGCGGAGAAAGTGTTTCACCCTTAGCAAGTCGGGAAAGCACGCGCATCATACGCTCGCCCTCATCGTCCTCGCGTTGCGCCATATCCTGCACGTGGATATACTCCTCGATCATCCAGTACACAAGCAGTAACACGAGTTCGGACAAGATATAAGTCACGGAGAGAAATTCAAAGTTCCACGGAATAAATTTCTCCACCACCCACACAAGAATGTTGCCGCACACCACCGCCGCAATGAGGGCGGCAAAGCGGCGCTTCCCCACCGTGTGACGATATGCTGAATAGATAATGGCAGTGATCATCGCCGCAAAATACGCCAGCGTGTAGAAAAGATACACAGGATGCAGCACGCCGTATACCTTTTCAAGTTTGGCGGCACCGTCCACAAACGTGAGCGACACCTCGCGATAGTACAGCGGCAACAGCCCCGATGTGCAAACGATGGCAAGCATGACAACCCCGATTGCGAGCAGCGTCACAATCAGCGCACGGCGCGGCTTAAATCCGCACAGTTTCATCACTGTAAAGAGCATACACGCGGAGAGGAACACCGAGCCGAGATACGCCACGTCGTTGGCAAAAATGGCGAAAGACAGCGTTTCTGCCAGTGACAGCAAAAAATAGCCAAAATTCACCACCGTTACACAGCCAAACAGAAGTGTGAGCCACGGCTCGCGCTTTTTTACAAGCACCAGATGGCCAACAAAGAGCAATGCCGCAAGTGTAAGCATTACGCCGTATGCAATTGTCACGCGGCAACACCTCCCCGCCGTCATTTTCTCTATTATAGCACGCGGCAAAGAAAAAAACAAGCGCAAAAAAGCCGATGCAAAAAATTTGCATCGGCTTTTTTACACGTTCAGTTCAGCATTGCCTCAATGCTTGCTTTCGGGCGTGCGCCAAGTGACTGCGCAACCACCTTTCCGTCACGGTACAGCACGATCAGCGGAATGCTCTGCACACCAAACGCGGCGGCAAGCTCGCCTTCCTCGTCCACGTTGATCTTGCCGACCAGCACGTCCTCGCGCTCGGCGGCGATCTCCTCCATCACGGGTGCCATCATGCGGCAAGGGCCACACCAATCTGCATAAAAATCAATCAGCACGGGAAGTCCTCTACCCGTCACCTCGGTAAAATTCTCTTTGGTGATTTTCAAAACAGCCATAGTAGCACCCCTTTCGGATTATGTATTTTCTTCTTTTTTGTGATAACGGAGCGCGCAAATATCGTCGCCCTTGGCAATGCACTTAGGGAGATCGAGCACACTACCGTAGCACTCACCGATACCGTGGTCGCCGCACATGGCAATATCGCAAAGCATCGCGATCTCCTCATCCGAGCAGCCCGCCTTCTGCCATGCCTTCACCAGGGGGCAATAGTGGAAGTCAATGGAAAGCTTGTCATCGGTGCTCTCCAAGATCTTCATTTCAAACACAAACTGTGCGGGCTTGGTAAACAGGGTTTTGCGAAGTCCCTTGAGGCTATCCGTCTTGCCCTTTGCCACCAATTCTGCGCCCTGCGAAAGACCACAGCGCTTCACTGCATCCGAGGCAAAATCTCTGGGGTCAAGTCCGCGCTTCTTCGCCTCGTCGCAAAGCAGATACAGCCAAAAAGCTCTATGCTCAAGCTGCGCGCGTACTGCCTGCAACAAACCGTTTTTATACTTGGGATCGTTCTTTACGTTACTCATAGTGTTCTCCTTATTTCTTCGCCTTTTCCTTGGCGCGTTTGTCGTTGATGATCTGCATATGCTCTGCGGTGATGAGGGTAACGTCGTTCTCACGTGCCCACGCCACACAACCCTTCAAAACCAAAGGCAAGAACACGCGTGGCACACCCAACACGGTGCGAAGTGCGTCGTCGGTAAATTTGATCTTGTCGTCTACGCGATCCGCCGCGTAACGCACAGAAGCGAGCGATGCCTCGCGCACCTGTAAGAGTTCCGCGCGCATGCGGCGCTTGCGGTGGAACCAAAAGTTCTTGCTGTCGCGGTAGCCGTAATCCACGGGGAGCGCGGGAAAATCCTTGGCGCGTACGCCGTTGATGATCGCATCACGGTACTTCTTCTTCATCAATATTTTATCCACACGCAAGATGAAATGCGCGCCGAACTTACTGGTAATACCGTTAAAATCGTGATACGGGGGTTCGTATCCGTTCAGCTCACCCGCCATATCGCGATCCGCGCCATCCAATTCGCGCATCCACGTGCACTCGATCACCTCAATGGCGTCGGTAAGCACCATCGGGCGCGCCTCGCCCGTTTCCTCCTCGATCATGCTCTTTTCCAGCTTGAACTTGCAGCGCGGCATCTTTTCGGCGGGTGTATCACCAGGCCAAGAAAGCTTGACCGCCTCCTTGAAGGCCTTCGGGTTATCGTCGATGAAGTTGAGCGCGCACTTGCCGTTGCGCAAAATATTTTGCGCCGTATTCGAGGAGTTGCGGCAACAAAGTAGCATCGCATAGTAGTCTTTGCCCGCCACGTAGTAGGGCTGTACCAGAGAGTACGGCCCAAGACTGGTCGTACCATCCTCACACAACGTACTGATCACCACGGTGGGCATCGGGAAAAACAGCGACGTTTGGTAGAAATTATCCACCACGCGCAAATTCTCAAAACTACTCATAAGGGTTCTCCTTTTTGCTATCGGTAACACCATTATAGCACAACCCTTTGCGCCTTGCAAGCCATCACTTGCTTTGTTTTGCACTTTTATAGCGGAAACGCAAGCAGCGCGCGCTCCGTGTCCGGAATACCATTCAGCGTCACGGCACGAAGCTCCCGACGTCCATAGGTGCACACATAGTAGGTGCGCGTATCGGTGCAACCGCATGCGGTGTACACGGTGCAAACCGAGCTGCCATCCTCGGCGCGCACACAACCTCGCGGAACGCTCACGGTACTTGCCACGTGAAAAAAGCGCTCCACCTCCTCACGCTCCGAGCCGCCGCTCTCGGTGTGTGAGGAAGCAAAGAGTGCACGCAAAAACCGCGAGGACGAGGAGAAATCTCCGGGCAATCCCACGGCTCCCACACCACGGGAGAGGGGGGTGAGCTTCACATCGGGCGCAAGCGTGTTACGTGGCATCACGGGTGAAAGGTGAAGCAGTTCCCTCGCGCGTGCCATGTGATAGGGGAACGGCGGTTCGTTGGCAAGCACGTGAAAGGGATCGTCATAAACACGCAATCCTTCCGCAACGCTCTCCACCGCAACCGAGCGTACGCCGTCAGATAACAGCCAGTGCAAAGATGAGGGAGGCAGTTCCGCACAAAAGGCATCGGGTGTCACGTTTGCACACGCAAGGAGAGAAAGCGCCTCCTCCATCGTGCGTGATCGCCCCAGTATAAACGGAATAAGCTCAAAAGATGCCACGTTGTAAAAGCCCGCTTTGGGTGCGTGATAGACTGCACTTTCCGGGAAATTGAGCGCCGCCATCGCCAGTCCTGCCCCACTGATCGCGTCGTAGTAAAGCGCTGCTCCCTCTCGCACGCAACACACCCCAACGAGTGGCACGTGCGACTCCATTACCCCTTCCCGCACAAATCGCAGCGGTGCATTCTTGGGCATAATCGCAACCTGCTCGCCGTAAGAGCGCTCCAGATCAAGCGTGCGTCCGAAAATATGATGCGTGCCGCGGATGCTGATTGCCGTACACACTTTACTTCCCTCCTTTATGAAAAACACGCGCTTATCTTTCCCAAAGAAGTCCTCTCGCATACAAAAAAGCAGGTAGTGCGCTACCTGCTTTTTTATTTTTCACGCTTCGCTGAACTGATCCTTCCCTACACCGCAAAGAGGGCAAACGAAGCTCTCGGGTAAGGCGTCGAACGCGGTACCGGGGGCAATACCGTTATCCGGATCGCCCAGCGCCTCGTCGTACACCCAGCCACACACGTCACATGCGTACTTCTTCATCATCATCACCTCGCAATTAGTCTTTTCTTTTTTCACAATATTATTCTCGCATCAATCGCGCAGTATCAGTGCAATCCCCTCTAATAATAATAAATGCGTGGGATAGAACACGTAAAAGAAGTATTTCAGTTTCGCCTTACCGCGCGTGCCCGAATAGGCAAGCAAAAGCGGCAGAGCAAGTAGCGAGAAGATCTGCACCCCTCCCTGTACAAGCGAGAGAAGCAACAACCCCACGCCAAACGCACCGACCGAAATGAGGCGCGCGCCCTTGCCTCCCTTTTTGTTAATCGCATACGGAACAGCAGCAAACAGCGGCAACAAACAGCCCACTGCACCGTAGTCCAGATCCACGAAAAGGTCCAGAATCAAAACGCCGCCAACACCAAAAAGCAAGGCAAACAACACCACAACACGAAGCATGGGCTTCGTGTCCAACGCAAAGAAATGCGTGCAGAACCATTGGAGTGCATATAGGAGCAAAATCGAAATCGAAAACGTGACAAGCACGTTCATCTCAAGCGAGCGGTTATATAGACACAGCACGATCTGACACAGCGCCGCCACACCGAACACACACCCGAAATGGCGCCATTTGTGTCGCGTATGCCGACACCCCTCCGCAATCATAAAGGCAAACAACGGGAAAGCAAGCCGACCGAGGATGCGGAATATCGCCACCTCGGGGAATAGGATCACGCCCATGTGGTCCAGCACCATAGACAGCGCACCGACAAGCTTTAACACGTTACCGCTCACACCGCGTCTTGCCGCACTCAAAGCGCCACCTGCAAGCGCGCGAAGGCAAGCGGATCTACCGTCACTTCGCGCGAGCCATCCTTCGCCGTTACGCGCGCCATATAAATATCAGGCACCATAGCACTCGCCACCTTCCAAAGCTTTCTACTATTTATCATACCACAAACCCCCATTGTTTGCAAGCCAAAGCGCTCCAATACATACCAAGCGAACTCGCAAAAAAAGGAACGGGCATTGCCCGTTCCTTTTTCTAGCGTCAGTTCTTGACCAGGTAGCCCTTTGCGTCCAGCGCCGCACCGATCTTGTCGAGGATCTCCTCGGTCTCAGCGCGTACCGTATGGAAGTGATCTCCGCCCGTTACGTTCATCAACTCGCGCGATTTACCCTCGCGCACGTCACGCATAAAGTCGTCGATCTGCGCCTGTGCATAGATACCAAGCGGTGCGATCAGCTTACCGTACACCTTATGATACACAAACACGTCTGCAACCGTGCCGCCAAGCGCCACGATGGCGGACAACTCGTCCTCGGTTTGCTCGGTGGCGTGCTTGACTTCAAACACGCGCTCAGCAAGGGGAGATTTCTGCAATACGTAGCCGCTGTGCGTGGGCAGGATCTCATAACCCATCTCGCGCAGAACGGAAATATCCTTTACAACAGTCTGGCGCGACACCTTATAACGCGCCGCGATCATATCACCCGAGATCGGCTTCTTCTCGCCGAGGAGCCAGACGGCGATCGCATTTCTTCTTTCCTTGGTTTTCATTCTCTATTCCTCCGTATCAGTTCATTTTTCGAAACGGCACAACACGCGGCAAAGAATACAAAAAAAATTGCCCCTTCGACAGCCGTGTGGATATTTCACCAAACATTATAACACATCCATTTACATGTGTCAATACAACTGTAACGAAAAGGGCGAATTTTCTTTGATTTATTGTTCTTTTAGTTTTTTCAACGCATCGCGCAACAGATCGGGTACACCGACAGCATCGCTCACGTTCCAAACGGCACGCTCCATCGGGCAATACCCCGTTCCCGTACGATTGCGGATCGCCTCGACCTGCTCCCCCGCACTGTACGCAATACCGTAACGCTCGAACACCTCGATGGCGGGGCGGCTCATCACGTGTGCATATACTGCCGTGACATTCAAGTGCACGTACAAAAATGCCGCTGCGCGACCGACCACGCGGTCTGCCGCAACGCATCCGTTCGGCACTTCGCCACTCTCTATCCACGCAAGTAACGGTGCAACACCGCGCGCGCGGCTGTCGAACGTGTGGACGCCGTCGGTTAAAACGCAAGTGAAATTTCCTTCTTCAAGACGCGCGATCGCGCGCACCAGATTATCGCGATGCATGTTTAACACGGTATACAATAAGGGGAATCATCATCCACTGCAAGGCGATACCGATCAATCCAACGCGCACACTGTTCCAAATGATCGCAACGGGTACTGCCGTATAGGAAAAGCCATACACGGCAACGACGATTGCCAAAGCGCGCATCACACGCCCTGCGAACTGTGCGGCAACAAGCTGTGCCACGGTGGGCAGCTTCGTGCGCGAAAGCGCGCCGGCGCAAAGGCCGTATACGCCAAGCTCAATCACCATAAAGGGGAGCAAAGCCGCACCGGGCATACCCGTGAGTACGAATGACACAAGGGGCGCCATCACACCTGCCACGCCACCCACAAAGGGGCCTGCCAGCGCACCCGCCAAAAGGATCGGCAAGTGCATGGGCAAAAGCATTTCACCAAGCGCGCTCCCAACTCCCGACGCACGGCCAAGCAAATGACAGATTTGGGGCAACAGCACGGCGGCAACAAGCGTAACCAGCACAACAAGCAGTCGTGCGCCTATCGTTTTCTTTTTCTGTGCTACTGTAATCATGATATCCCTCACTTTTTTTCAAACGATGCCGCCACGTCACGCAAGAGGTCACGGATCGGCAGATGTTGGGGACAGACCTCCTCGCAAAGACCGCAACCGAGGCACTCGGAGGCAAGGCCACCCTTTTTGGTGTGTACGCTGTAATAGTACGCGGCATTCCAACTGCGGTAGAGTTCTCTGCCGTTGAGGCAGGAGAAGAGCTTCGGGATCTTGATGCCCATGGGGCAACGCTCCATACAGTATTTGCACGCGGTACAAGAAATCAACTTCTTGGATTGCAAGATCTCTACCACTCGTGCAATTCCCTCACGCTCACGCGCATCAAGCGGCAAAAAGTCCTGCATATAACCAAGATTATCGGTCATCATCTCCATATTTCCCATTCCGGAGAGCACCATCTCAACGCCTTCAAAACCTGCGGCAAAGCGGATTGCATAACTCGCCATCGAAGCTTCGCCAAACGCGCGAAGCACCGCTTCCGCCTCCTCGGGGAGTGCCACCAGGCAACCGCCCTTTACGGGCTCCATCACAAACACGGGCTTCCCGTGCTTGCGGCACACCTCATAGCATTTGCGTCCTTCCACCGACACGTCTTCATAGTCCATGTAATTGAACTGTATCTGCACAAACTCGATCTGAGGATACTCCGTAAGTATCCGATCCAGCACCGCCGCTTTATCGTGAAAAGAAAGTCCCACGTGATGTACAAGACCCGCCTCGCGCAATTCAAATGCTTTTTCATAGGCGCGGCATTGCTTATACTTTTCAAACAGCACACGATCCTGCGCGTGCATTAAGTAAAAGTCAAAGTAATCCACACCACATGCATCCAACTGACTTTGAAAAAGCGGCATGATCTCCTCATTGGAATGAAAATGATGCCCTGACAGTTTGTTCGCAAGCAAATAACGCTCGCGCGGATGACGCGAAGAAAGACACGTCTTTATCGCCGTTTCGCTCTTGCCGTTCAGGTAGCCGTGCGCGGTATCAAAATAATTGAAGCCCGCGTCAAGAAACGCATCCACCATCCGCGAAAACTCGGCAGTATCCACCTCGCCGTCCTTCATCGGCAACCGCATGCAGCCAAAGCCAAAATTCTTTTTGATCTCAGGGAAACTTGCGCTCATCCTACCACCTCAACGGATAAAGTTGGTAAACACGCGGCGCTCGCGCTCGGGAAGCTCCACGCCTGCGGCATTTGCCGCCTCACGGCATTTGAGCATCCACGCCATATTGCGCGCCAACGTGCGCATGACCTGCATTCCCTCCGCATCCTCTTCCACCTGTGCAGGAGTAGAACCGTGTACCATGTTCCAATAGCAAGACGGTACAACGGGCATTTGCGAAATGGTGAAGTATTTGTTCAGCTGATCCAACGCTGCGGTCGTGCCGCCACGGCGTGCACATACGATCGCCGCCGCGGGCTTTAAGTAAAAGGCGCGGCGTCTGCCACACATGTCCGAGTAAAACAGGCGATCCATAAACGCGGTGATATTGCCGCTTGCCGCCGCATAATGCACGGGGGATCCGAAAATAAAGCCGTCCGCATCCTTTGCAAGCTCCGCAAACGCGTTCACCTTATCCTCGATCACACAGTGGCCGAGCTTGCCACAAGCACCGCAACCGCGACATCCACCGATTGCATCCGCACCAAGTTGAAAAATCTCGCTTTCCACACCACACGCGTGAAGCGTCGTCGCGATCTCGGCAAGCGCTCTTGCCGTACAACCATTCTCGTGTGGGCTTCCGTTTACAAGTAATACCTTCATCGAAATTCTCCTTGTTTGTCGTTATTTTTATTTTACATCATTTAGCATGTAAATTCAAGTAGCAAAACGCGTATGATTTGACAAAGGTATCCTTGCGTGTTAAAATGTATGCATCACTTCCCCCGGAGGTTCCTATGAAAAAGAAACTTTCCCCGCGCTTTTTGGCGGCACTCACGCTTTTCTCGCTTGTCGGACAGATCGCGTGGGTAGTTGAAAATATGTACCTCAACGTTTTCCTTTACAAAATGTTTCATGCAAGCGCGGGTGACATCTCTGCCATGGTCGCGGCAAGCGCCGTGGCGGCAACGCTCACCACCGTGCTGGTCGGCGCACTCTCCGATAAGATCGGGCGGCGCAAGCTGTTCATGTGTGGCGGCTATATTTTGTGGGGCGTTTCCATCCTCGGCTTCGCGTTTGTGCGCACCGACCTCATTGAAGCAACGTTTGGATCTCTCCTTGCCACCATGGGGTTAGGTGCCGCTGCTCTGGCCATTGACGCGGTGATTGCGCTGGACTGCGTGATGACCTTCTTTGGCTCCAGCGCAAACGACGCCGCCTTTAACGCTTGGCTCACGGACAGCACCGACACCACCAACCGTGGCAAAGCAGAGGGGATCAATGCGATGATGCCCCTCGTTGCCATTCTCGCCGTGTTCGGCGGCTTCATGGCTTTTGACCTCGATAAAAGCGAAAGCTGGCTTGCCATCTTCACCATCATCGGCATTGCCGTCACGCTGATCGGCGTGCTCGGTATCTTCCTCATAAAAGAACCCCGCACCGAAAAAGCAAGCGGCACCTACCTGCGCACCGTTCTGCACGGCTTTGCACCGCGGACCGTTCGCAAAAACGGCACTCTTTACCTCTCACTTGCTGTTTTCATTCTCTTCAACATTGCCATTCAAATCTTCATGCCCTACCTCATCTTATACTACGAGGTATCGCTCGGCATGACCGACTACGTGCTCGTGATGGCACCCGCCATTATCCTCGCGTCGGTTGCCACTGTGCTTTGGGGACGCGTGTATGATAAAAAGGGCTTCGCGTTCTCGGGATGGATCGCCCTTCTCGCCCTTGCCGTTGGCTTTGTTGTTCTCTTCTTCACGCGCACCAAACTCCCTGTGTTTATAGGCTCCCTTTTGATGATGTGCGGTTACCTATGTGGCATGGCGGTATTCGGGGCGCGCATTCGTGACCTTACCCCCACGGGTGAAGCGGGACGCTTCCAGGGCGTGCGTATCTTCTCCCAAGTGCTCATTCCCGGTATCGTAGGACCGTTTATCGGTAAAACGGTGCTAAAAAACGCTCAAATGATCACCAATAGCGACGGCACGCAATCCTTCGTGCCAAACGCCAATATTTTCGCCGCAGCACTCGCCGTCATACTGCTCACTGCCCTACTGTTTGCCTTGATCCTCAAATGGCAAAAGCCGCGCACACGCCGCGATCTCACCACACCCTACGAGGGGGATGATGCGGCATTTGATCGGGAATACCCCCGCCCCCAGCTGCGCCGCGACTCCTATCTGCCGCTCAACGGCACATGGCACCTTGCCGTAAAAAAAGGGAAAAGAGAAACGCCTCTTGGCGAAATTCTCGTACCGTTCCCACCCGAATCGCGGCTGTCTGGTATCGAGCGCACACTTGGTCGCGGTGAAAAGTACGTCTATACGCGCACCTTTACGTTACCAAACGATTTTAAAAAAGACCACGTCCTGCTCCATTTTGGCGCCGTCGACCAAATTGCAACGCTCTGCGTCAACAACGTAGAAATCGGCACGCACGAGGGCGGCTATCTCCCCTTCTCTTTTGATATTACAGACGCGCTCACCGCAGGGGAGAATCAATTGACGCTTACCGTTACAGACGAGCTCGACACTGACCTTGCCTACGGCAAACAAACAAAGAAACGCGGCGGCATGTGGTACACACCGGTGTCGGGCATCTGGCAATCCGTATGGGCGGAAAGCGTGCCGCGCGACTATTTCCGCACCCTGAACGTGACGACCACGCTCGACACGATCTATGTACAGGTCGAGGGCGGCAACGAGGAAAAAACGCTCATTATTCACACGCCAACTGGCGATATCTCACACCGTTTCGCGGGTAATTCCACAAGTGTTGTTATCGAGAACCCTGTTTTGTGGACGCCCGATTCCCCCTATCTCTACGATTTCACCCTGACCGACGGCAACGACACCGTGCACTCCTACTTCGGTCTGCGCACGGTTGGCACCATGCAGTCGGGCGATCGTTCCTATATCACTCTCAACGGCAAGCCAATCTTCTGCCACGGTCTGCTTGATCAAGGCTATTTCAGCGACGGTATCTATCTCCCCGCTTCACCCAAGGGCTTCCTTGATGATATTCTGCGCGCCAAGGCGCTGGGCTTTAACATGTTGCGCAAGCATATCAAGATCGAGCCCGATCTTTTCTACTATTTTTGCGACAAACACGGCATGCTCGTGTTTCAGGATATGGTGAACAGCGGCAAGTATCATTTCCTGATTGATACCGCACTCCCCACAGTGGGACTGCGCCGCTGCATCACACATTTTGCAAGCGAGCGCCGCCGCGAACACTTTGAACGCGACGCCAAGGGAACGATTCTGCACCTGCAAAGCCACCCTTGCGTTGTGTATTACACCATCTTTAACGAAGGGTGGGGGCAATATGATGCAAGCCGTCTGTACCGTAAGCTCCACGGCTATGATCCCACACGTTTGTATGACACCACCTCAGGTTGGTTCCACGCAAAGCAAAGCGACGTGCAAAGCGAGCACGTTTATTTCAAAAAATTAAAGCTGAAGCACCGCCCTGACCGCCCCCTCGTGCTCTCCGAATTCGGCGGTTATTCCGCTAAGATTGAGGATCACTCCTTCAACCTGGATAAGACCTACGGATACCGCTTCTTTAAAAACGCGGAGGAGTTCTCCGAGGCCCTCCTCGCTCTTTATAAAAACGAGGTGATCCCTTGCATAGAAAGCGAAGGGCTTTGCGCCACTGTGCTCACACAGCTCACCGACGTAGAGGATGAAACCAACGGCCTTATCACCTACGACCGACGCGTTGTAAAGGTGAACGAACCGGAAATGAGGGCACTCTCTGACGAGCTGCACGCTCGTTTTGAAGCGCAGCTGAACCAAGAATAATTCCATTTTCGCGTTATAATTTTCCAATTATCCGCAGTTGCGTTTTAAATTGTTTCCAATTACAAGCAAGAAACTGCCCTTAAAACATTTTTTAAGGGCAGTTTCTTGTTTTTTGTTTAAACCAGCGCCGTAAACACCAGCATCAGGCAAAATCCCACCAACAGCGAGAAAGTAGACGCCCGCCCATTTCCATCCCTGTGCGTGCGCGGAATCATCTCATCGCCAATCACATAGAGCATGGTGCCACCCGCAAAGCCAAGCGAAAACGGCAGTGTCGCCGCCGCAATCTGCACGGCAAAATAGCCGACAAACGTGCCCACGATCTCCACCACGCCCGTAAGCGCCGCTAGCAAAAAAGTGCGAAAGGGCCGCACGCCGGACGCTAACATCGGCGGCACGATCACCATACCTTCCGGCACATTCTGCAAGGCAATGCCGCCGGCAATCAACATTGCCTCGCTGACCTCTCCCGCGCCAAATCCAACCCCTGCGGCGAGTCCTTCTGGCAGATTGTGTATGGCAATCGCGAGCACAAACAGCATCACGCCTTCCACACTTCCGTCCGCGCTGGGCTCGCATCCGGCAAGTTTTGCCATATGAGGGACCAACCGCTCCGCATACGCGAGGCAAACCGCCCCTGCAAGTACACCGGCAATACCAAGCAATACGTCGATACCGCCCGTCGCCAATGCGGGCTCAATAAGCCCAAAGATAGCGGCGGCGAGCATCACGCCTGCCGCAAAAGATAACACCATATCGGAAAACCGTTTCGCAGTATCACGCAAAACAAATCCCACCAAGACGCCAAGAATGGTGGCACCGCCTACACCCAATGCGGCAAGAAGCACCAAATACAAATTACATTCCTCCCTCCACACTGTCATATTATGTCGATGCAAAGCGCGTCGTTCGCTTGCTTTTTACGCGCCCACATGGTATAATGATTGCATCACGACGGAAAGATGGAATTTGCATGTATAACAGATGGTTACAAAAGAATACCACCTCGCTTGCGGGCAAAACTATTGCCATAACGGGTTCCACCGGCGGACTTGGCAAGCCGCTTTGCCGCTATCTTGCATCGCTTGGCGCAGACCTTGTACTGGTGGATCGCTCCGAGGAGCGCGCCAAAGCGCACAAGGAGGCACTTTTGCAAGAGTTCCCCGGCTGCCACGTTACGTTGGTGCGCGCAGATCTATCGGAGATGACATCGGTAAAAAACGCAACCGAAACGTTGCTTTCTTTGCCGCTTGATATTTTTATCCACAACGCCGGCGCATACGCCATTCCGCGCAAAACCTGCGACACGGGCTATGACAACGTATTTCAGATCAACTTCGTGTCGCCCTACTACATAATCCGCCGTCTGTTGCCACTTTTGCGTGCACGCAAAGGGCACGTGATGGCAGTGGGTAGCATCGCGCACAACTACTCCAAAATCGACCCCGAGGACGTTGATTTCTCCACCCGGGACAAGGCGTCCCTCGTTTACGGCAACGCGAAACGCCATTTAATGTTTTCTCTTCTTACATTATTTGAGAGCGAAACCGACGTCACCCTTTCCATTACCCATCCGGGCATCACCTTTACCAATATCACGGCACATTATCCGCCCGTGATTTTTGCCATCATCAAGCATCCGATGAAAATCATCTTTATGCCACCGCGCAAAGCGGCACTTTCCCTCCTACTCGGAGTATTTGCCACTTGTGCCCCCACAGAGTGGATCGGCCCACGCGTGCTTCGCGTATGGGGACTTCCCCGCAAAGAGCCACTTCGCACCTGTAAAGAAGCGGAACGCGGCACGATTGCCGCGCGCGCCGAGCATATCTATCAAATCCTGACAAAGGAGATCCCAAATGAATAACGAGCAGATCGCCGCCTTACACGCGGCACAAAAATCCTACTTTGAAAGCGGCGAAACGCTACCCGTAGCCCACCGAATTGCCGCTTTGAAGACATTGCATGCCGCCATTGTCAAAAACGAAAAGGAAATTTCGGCGGCGCTATATGCCGATCTTGGCAAAAGCCAAGCCGAGAGCTATATGTGCGAGATCGGCATGGCGCTCTCCGAAATCACACACATGATAAAACACACAAGGCACTGGGCAAAGCCCCGTCGCGTGCGCACGCCGCTCGCACAGTTCCCGTCCCGGAGCAGCGTTACACCTTGTCCCTTCGGCACGGTGCTCATTATGAGCCCCTGGAATTACCCGTTCCTGCTCAGCATTGATCCGCTTGCCACTGCCATCGCGTCAGGCAACACCGCCATCTTGAAACCCAGCGCCTACTCCCCCGCGGCCTCCGCAATCATCGCGCGTTTGGTGGCGGAGTGTTTTCCGCCCGAATACGTCACCGTTGTCACAGGCGGGCGAAGCGAAAACGCAGCGCTTCTTGACCAACAGTTTGATTTTGTATTCTTCACCGGCAGCAGCACTGTGGGGCGCGAGGTACTGCGTCATACCGCAGAACACCTCACCCCTGCCGTTTTGGAATTGGGCGGCAAGAGCCCTTGTATTGTAGACAGTAGCGCAAACATCAAATTAGCCGCCAAACGGATCGTATTTGGCAAGTTTCTCAACTGCGGTCAAACCTGTGTCGCCCCCGACTTTGTGTTCTGCGACACACGCGTGAAAGATGCGCTCCTCTCCGCCATCAAAGACGAGATCGAACGCCAATACGGTAGCGATCCTTTGCAAAACCCTCACTACGGTAAGA
The DNA here is from genome assembly GCA_045586515.1 of Eubacteriales bacterium. GTDB lineage: Bacteria > Bacillota > Clostridia > Oscillospirales > CAG-272 > Firm-07. The sequence goes on along the minus strand of JAZNAM010000004.1, from coordinate 17,510 downwards.
TCATCAGCGAAAAACATTTCTCCCGTCTTTGCGGCTTGATCGACAAGAAGAAGGTCGTGTATGGCGGCACGTGGGACGCCGATGCTCTGCGCATCACCCCCACCGTCATGGCCGATGTGACCTTTGCAGATGCCGTGATGGGCGAGGAAATCTTTGGCCCCGTTCTACCCGTTCTCACCTATGAGCAATTCGACGAGATCTTCCCCATTCTTGGCGCAAAACCCAAGCCTCTCGCACTCTACCTATTCAGTGAAAACCGCAAACACATGCGCGCCGTACGCGAGCGCTTGCCCTTTGGCGGTGGCTGTATCAACGACACCATCATACATCTCGCCACAAGCGAAATGGGATTCGGTGGCGTGGGTGAGAGTGGCATGGGCGCGTATCATGGCAAGGTGGGCTTCGATACGTTTTCGCATCACAAGAGCATCGTGAAGAAGAGCACGCGCATCGATCTCCCCATGCGCTATCAACCCTATAAAAAAAGCGGCGAGCGACTCATCCGCCATTTCTTGAAATGACAAAAAACGTTTGCCTTCCCTAAACACCTCTACTATGTAGTGAATCTTATTTATAGGGAAAACAACCGTTTTCCACGCCTTCCCATCAAGACCTTCCCCTCGTTCATTGCAAATATGCCGGTCGAGTTTAAACAACATGACACACTTCGAAAGATATGTCCTATCTTCCATAAAAAAAGAACATTTTTTCGAAAAAAGGCTTGACGAGCGCTTTATTGCGTTGCTATAATGAAGTTGACACAGCGAAAAAGATGTGTAAAATGGGGGTAAATATGTATAAGCTATGTAAGACCGAACGGTCGGCCAAACGACAACGCGAAATCGAGCTAGCATTCTTAAAATTGATGGAAACAACTCCATACAGCGACATCAGCGTCACGATGCTTTGCCAGTCGCTCGGCATCCCACGCAAGGCTTTTTACCGCTACTTTGACACCAAGGAAGACGCGCTTCACGCGTTGATTGATCACACCTTGGCAGAGTGCGATACACTCATTTCGGCAAAAGCGCCCTTGAAAGCGCGCGTGGAAAGCGTGGTGCTTTTCGTCAAGCGCCAAAAACCACTTTTGGACGCGCTCGCCAAAAACGACCTTCTTTGTCCCCTCACCAACATTGCCGCACAGCACCCTGCCGGCAAGCCCGAGCTTCTTGCCAGCGTTTTCTCAACCGAACCCGAGTGGGTACGCCCCACACTCGCCCGCTTCGCCGCTGCCGGATTTGCCTCCCTTGTATTAGAGTGGCACAAAAACGGCTTCGACCGAACAGTCGGCGAGATGACCGATATTGCATACCGTCTTTTGGCGCGCCCCCTTTGCCAAACAACCTAAACAAAAAAGCCCCGTTTCGGGGCTTTTTTGTTTTTCTTGCAAAGCCGTCATCACCAACACACGCGCGCAAAAAGGTGCATCAGCATCCCTTTTGATCACAAATAGCCACGAATATCAACGGCCAGTTCTTCCTCCAATGCGATCAAGCGCTTCGTAATATCCTTGGATTTCTCGTCTGCCGCACGATACTGGTTTAAATAGCGCGACAGTGACTTCACGCCCATATTACAGCCATCCGTCATGAGATCCGCTATGGTATGATCGCTCTCATGCATGGCAAGCTTCATTTCCGTCTTGATGCGCGACATCCCCTTGGCAATGGCGCTCGGTGCCTTTCCCTCGTCGCGATATCTGTCAAGAAGCTCTTGCAGCTCACTATCCAGCTTATCGTGATCGTCACGGCAACGCTTCAAACGTGCAAGAAGGTCATCCGACTTCACGTATTTCATCACGTCATCAATGGAGGATATCCCCATTTTCACCCCCGCATCGCACTCCCGAAGCAATTTTATGGTATCCTGCTCTATCATATTTTCACCTCCCCTTTTGGTGTAAGTATACCCCACACCCGGACGCTACATACTAAGCCAAAAGGAGGGCTCGTATGGCATACTTCAATTACCACGCCAAAGCAAAGCGCTTGATTCGAGAGGGGAAACTGCTCTCGTGGCTCATCGTCGATGAGTACAACGGAATATCCCCCGCAATGGTATTAATTTTCGACGATCCCACTCATCCTATAATGCCTATCCGCGAGGAACGCTTTGCGGAATATCTCCCCTTGTTAATTGACAAAACGCAGCATGCGTGCTATAATGATGAAAACAAGTTATAAGGGGGACTCATCATGTATTGCAGAAACTGCGGCACATATTTAAACGATGACGCCGCGTATTGTAGCGCATGCGGCGCGGCACAACAACAAAGCACCTACACATACACCGATCAACCCACTGAGCAACCCGCAAACGAAGCACAAAAGTCCGCTTCGATCAACGTGCTTGTCTGGGGCATCCTAGGCCTTTTCTTCGCACTGGAACTCCCGCTTCTTGGCTTGATCTTCTCCTGCATCGCGCGCAAAAAGGTCACTGCCTACGAGCAAACATACGGCGCTGCTAAGGAAGTTGCGGGCATCGGCAAGGGGCTCGCCATTGCGGGCTTTGTGGTCGGCCTTGTCTGCACGATCCTCGGCGCGCTCTCGCTTCTTTCCAGCTTCACCACGGGATTTTTCGCAGCCTTCTCTGAAATCTACCCCTTCTAAAACGCAAAATGCCACCCATTGGGTGGCATTTTTATATGCTTAGCCGCCGCACAAGAAACAACCACGCAAGCCCGTAGTAGGCAACCACTGCCACAAGATCACTCACAGTCGTGATAAACGGTCCCGATGCCACCGCTGGGTCCACGCCAATATGTGCGAGAAAAAGCGGGATCACCGCGCCCGATAGCCCCGAGAGCATCATCGCGACAAAAAGCGCCAACGCTACGCAAAACGAAACCGAGAAAGCAAGCGCCGGCAACTCGCCGCGCAACACATACAAATATAGTCCCACAAGCGCAAAGGAAAGCACGCCGATAAGCGCACCGTTACAAAGGCCGATAAGCGCCTCTCTACGTGCAATAAACCGTTTTTGCACGCGATCGAGCGCGCCGTCCGAGAGGGTGCGCACAGTCACGGCAAGCGACTGTGTACCCGCATTACCCGCCATGCCCAGAATAAGCGACTGAAAGGAAACGATAACGGAAAGTTGCTCCACTACGCGTTCAAACACGCCTACCACGCCCGACACCAAAAGGCCAAGCAAGAAAAGCAGCACAAGCCAAGGTAACCGCCCCACCACACTTTTCCCCACGGTCTCACACGGCAAAGTCTCGGCAGGCAACCCGGCAAGCAGCGCATAGTCCTCTCGCGCGTCCTGCTCATCCTCCCACATATGCCCACCTCCGTTTATCACATCCTCTTATAAAGTATGTGACAAAAAGACCGCTTGCAACCAAAAAAACGCCACCCCTTTACGGAGTGGCGTAATTTATTATTTCTCCCATTTTTCGGCAAGCGCACGGATCTGTGCGGCGAACTTGGCATTTTCCTTGTTAGGTCTTCCCTCGCATCGCTCGGCAAGAGCAAGAAGCGCTCTCGCCTCCGAGAGAAGCGTGGCATGCACAGTCGTCTGACGAGATCTTGCCCGCGCGGCGCTTTGCGACGTCACGCGGCGACTATCGGTATAAGCCGTCATTGCCCCGGTTGCAAGATCATATTCCGTTCCACTATATGGCGCTTCCACTGCATAGCCACATTCGCGCAACTCAGCACCAAGCGAGGCGATAGACTCCTCCGTGCCGTGATTGAGGAAAACCGTACGCGGTTTTTTCTCAAAGTGCGAAAGCCAGTTGATCAACCCTCTTCTATCCGCGTGACCACTTGTGCCGCGAAGCGATGCGATGCGTGCACGTACCGCGATCTCCTCACCGAACAGCTTCACGCGCGCCGCCCCTTCCTGCAAAGTGCGCCCAAGCGACCCCTCGGCTTGATAACCAACGAACAAAATAAGCGATTGCTCACGCCAAAGATTGTGCTTCAAATGATGCCGCACTCTACCCGCTTCACACATGCCCGATGCCGAAAGAATCACCTTGGGGCGTGCATCCTCATTGATGCGTTTTGACTCCTCCACCGTAACGGACAGGTGCAGATCGGGAAAGCGAATCGGGTCAACCCCCGCAGCGATCAGTGCGCGCGTTTCCTCATCAAAGCAAGAAACGTCGCATCGCGAGAAAATCTGGGTTGCCTCGATTGCCAAAGGACTATCCACAAATACGGGGAAATTCTTCTGCCTTACAAGTCCGCGTTGTTTGATCTCGCGAATGGCGTAAAGCAACTCTTGTGTGCGCCCGACAGCAAAGGAAGGAATGATCACGTTGCCGCCGCGCGAAAGCGTTTCGTCAATATAACCGGCAAGCGACGGGATCACATCGCCGCCACGCTCGTGATCGCGCGAGCCGTAAGTGGATTCGAGCACGAGATAGTCTGCTTTAGCGATGGGTAAAGGATCGTTGATGATGGGCTGATCCACGTTGCCCACGTCGCCACTGAACACGATCTTGCGCTCCACATCACTCTCACGCAAAAACACCTCGATGGCGGCGGAACCAAGCAAATGCCCCACGTCCGAAAAACGGATATCCACCCCTGCCGCCACCGCTACGCGTTGGCCATACTCTACACCGCGGAAAAGCGCAATGGCACCAAGCGCATCTTCGGTGGTATAGGTAGGACTAAACGGCGGCTCGCCCGCGCGTTCGGCTCTTTTGGAGCGCCATGCGGCCTCACTCTCCTGAATGTGCGCACTATCACGCAGCATGATGCTTGCAAGCTCCTTGGTTGCCTTCGTGGCCCAAATGATACCGCGGAATCCGTCCTTGTAAAGCTTGGGCAACATGCCCGAATGGTCGATATGGGCGTGCGTGAGAAAAACGCCATCAATGTGGCTGGGCGCAATCGGGAGCGGCACGTTTTGAAACACGTCGATCCCTTGCTCCATACCACAATCCACCAAGTAGTAGCGCTCGCCGACCTCCAAAAGGGTACAACTGCCTGTAACCTCCTGTGCAGCACCGATAAACTGTATCTTCATAAGCGCTCCTCCTTTCCCGTTCTCTATACTCATTATATCATTGTATGCAACCAAAATTCAATACAAAATTCCCCTTTATTAACTATTGCAAAATGAATTTTTATATGCTATAATTATTGATGATGTCACCAAAACGCGTATTGCGCGGCATCACGTTACTCTACGGAGGTATGAAATGAATATCGGATTGGTCTTATCCGGCGGATTTGCGAAGGGAGCGTATCAGCTGGGTGCGCTTCGTGCAATTTCGGAGTTCGTACCCATGGAGGACTTTAAATGTATCAGCTCCTCGTCGATCGGCACACTCAATTCCTACGCCTACGTCACAGGACAAATGGAAAAGATTGAGGACATGTGGCAAAACATTATGGACGGCAGCTCGCGCATCTTCATCACCAAAATTTTGCGCGGTTCTCTACTCCAACAATACATCAAAGATATCTTTAATGGCGAGCCAATGCCCATCCCTTTCTATACCTGTTTGCTTGACTATGCAGGCAAAGAGGTGCACTATAAGGACCTTTCGAAAACCTCGCTGGAAAAAGTGCCTACTTATTTGAAAGCAAGCGTTGCTTTCCCCATCTACAACAAGGCGGTGGAGATGGGTGCACGCCGCTACTTTGACGGAGGATTTGTAGACAACATTCCCGTTCACCCTCTCATTAAACACGATCTGGACTATATCATCTGCATCTACTTTGATGACATCGGCTACCAATTTGAAACCTCTCATTTCGACGGCAAGATCATCAAAATCACCTTCCCTGAAATGAGCGCGATCAAAGACTCCTTCCTCATCAAGCCCGAAGATATTACCGAAATGAAAGAGCAAGGATATGAGCGCACGAAAGAAATCCTCTCTGCGATCTTCTCCAATGGTCATGAGGATCTGGAAACCATCTTCGAGTCGATCCGCTACCACAATGAGCAGCTCGGCAGCCCCAAGGTACGCTTGACAACCGACGTGGTGATCACAGGTGTAAACAAAACGCTCGCGCGCTTTGCCAAGCGAAAGGTTATTTTCTAACATACGAAAGCGGAAGCCCATCGGCTTCCGCTTTTTGTCTGCAATATAAACGAGAGAAATTATAATATCGACCAAGAAAAGCCTCTCTCCCTTGATTTGCCCTCTTGTTCTTGTATAATGAAACAAAAAAGGAGTGGTTCTATGAAGCTGTATATCACGGGCGATATCACCCGACTGCAAGCCGGCATTTCCTTGCTCGCCCCGACCATCGGTATCACGCTTGAGGAAGGTGGTTATACGCTATGCGTAAAGCAACAAAGCACCCCCACCCTCTCCGTATGCTTTCAGGACGGCAAGGGCGAGATTTCATACGGCGAACCCTGCCAGTTTTACCGCGCACTCGGCATCGCCATCGAACAGTTAAACGCAGGCAAAACAACGTTTTCTATTGTGGAAAAACCTCAGTTTGAAACCATCGGCACGCTCTTTGACGTCGCACAAGGCAACGCCGCCCCTAACCTTGACACCGCAAAAGACTTTATCCGCATGCTGGCGCTCATGGGCCATAACATGCTCATGCTCTACTGTGAGGACTGCGTGCAAGTGGAGGGGTACCCCTACTTTGGCTATATGCGTCCCGCCTACACCGAGGCGGAGTTGCACGAGCTGGACGAGTACGCCTACACGCTCGGCATTGAGATGATCCCCTGTATTCAAACGCTTGCCCACCTCACCGACGGTTTGCGTTGGCGTTGCTTCCACGGCATCCGTGACTATGAGTCTTGCTTGCTCGTAGGCAAACAGGAACCCTACGATTTCATTCGCGCCCTGCTCGCAAGCGCATCGCGTCCCTTCCGCTCCAAGCGCATCCACATCGGCATGGACGAGGCGTGGAAACTCGGCAGAGGCAAATATCTTGACCTGAACGGCCATCGACCCATGCACGAGATCATGACCGAGCATCTTGCACGCGTCATGGATATCATCAATGACCTCGGCCTTGAGCCCATGATGTGGGACGATATGTTCTTCACGGCAGGCACAGGCAACTACTACGACCCCGATTTTGTACTGCCGGAGGAAATGATCCGCGTTGTGTTTAAGGGTATGTGTTGCGTTTACTGGGACTTCTACACCGAGGAACGCGAGCACTACGAGAAAATGATCCCCAAGCACAAGCAGCTTGACCCCGACATGATCTTTGCAGGCGGCATCTGGACGTGGCGCGGTTTCGGACTCAACTGGCAGCGCACGCTGACCACTACCGAGTCGGCACTCACCGTGTGCAAAAAGCAAGGCGTAAAGCACGTGTTTATGACCACTTGGGGTGACAACGCCACCGAATGTTTGCTGAATACCACGCTTGTCGGCTGTCAGCTCTTTGCAGAATACGCCTATGCGGATGTATTCGAGTACGAAAAGCTTCGCACGCGCTTCGCCTTCTGCACGGGCGGCAATCTCTCGGACTTTGAACAGCTTGAGCGCTTTGACCTCAACCCCTTAGTTGATCCCAAGGACAACGTATCGGGTCACAACCCCTCGAAGTATCTTATGTGGCAGGACATCCTTACGGGTCTGTTCGACAAGAACATCGAGGGACTCCCGATGAACGCCCACTATGAGGCACTGGAAAAGGATCTCGCCAACGCCATCGGGCGCAACGGTCGCTTTGACGATATGTTCCGCTTCAACCATCTCGCCGCGCGCGTGCTCGCCGTCAAATGCGAAATGGGTCTGCGCCTCACCGCCGCCTATCGCGCAAACGACAAGGAGGCACTGCGTCGCTTCGCCGACGTAGAGTTGCCCGATCTGCTCGCACGTAGCGAGGCATTACGTGAGATGCACATGCGTGTATGGCTCGCACTCTACAAGCCCTTTGGATGGGACGTCATGGATATGCACCACGGCTCGCTTCACGCACGTATCAAGAGCGCGATTGCCGAGATAAACGCCTACCTTGACGGCACGCTTACTCGCATTGAGGAGCTTGAGGTGGAGAAGCTTTATTACAACGTGAGTGGCGGTCCCGTCACCACCAACAACTACGGCAACGTGGTTTCTCCCTCTCGTATCGATTATAAAGTGATCTAATCAAAAGTGCCGCGCAAATGCGCGGCACTTTTTCTTTTGCCCTATTTCGACAAATCTCTTGCGTTTTCAAAAAAACGATGCTATACTGAACACAGAGTGAGCCAAAGGGGGCCTTTTTATGAAACGAAAACTTGGCATTATCGCAAATTGCCTGTGCGACATCGACACAGTGGATACACTTGACAAAATCAAAGCGGCAGGCTTTGAAACCTTTTTTACGGGCGAATATCAAAACGATGACGTGGCAAAAATTCAAGCGCGCGCCAAAGAACTTGGCCTCACGTATGAATTTATCCACGCCCCCTTTTACAGCATCAACGAAATGTGGATGCCGGGGTCTTCCTACCTCACAGTGTTTGACTATATGAAAAAGTCAATCGACGCAGCAGCCAATAACGACGTGCCAACCGTCATCACCCACGTATCCAGCGGTTGGAATGCGCCGCAGGTAAACGACCTGGGGCTTGCCCGATTTGACGAGCTTGTGCTCTACGCCAAAGAGCGCGACATCACGCTCGCTTTCGAGAATCTACGCATGCTCGGCAACCTTGCGTGCCTGGTCGACCGCTATGAGAAGATCGACAACGTGCGCTTCTGCTTTGACTGCGGGCACGAGCATTGCTATACCAAGACGATCAAGCTCCTTGACGTTTTCACTGATCGCGTCATCTGCACGCACATTCACGACAACCACAGCCGTCCGCTTCTGGATAAGACAGGGGATGGTGACGAGCATTTGCTCCCCTTTGACGGCACGTACGATTACGCGCAGATGATGCGCAAACTCGACGAGTATGGCTATACAGGCTCGCTGATGTTGGAGGTGTTCCAAAACAGAGCGGATTATCACAAAATGTCGCACGAAGAATTTCTCACCACGTGCTACGAACGCATCAAAAAAATCTCTGAAATGTAAGAAAAGCGGAGAACAATCGGGTTCTCCGCTTTTTTCATTGCAACAGTGCTGCTGTATTTTCTTCGGAATACTCGAGTTCCTCGGAAAGCAGGATCGCCGCTTGCACTTCATCCAAGCCGTTTTCCACAAGACGTGCAAACAACCCCTCGATAAAGAGCGCCATACGCACCGCCGCGCCAAACGCCTCGGCACTCTCTGCCGCGCTTGCGTGGCGATAGATCAGGTAGGCAAGAAATCGCTCACTCGCAAGATCATGTGCGCCCCCTCTTTTCGCCCCCGCCGCGCTCAAAAGCAAGTCGCGGTGCGCTTCATCCATGAATTCAAGCACCAAAAGGCGCTCCGTTGCCGCCTTGGCGTGCCACGCAAAGCCGTACGTGACACCAAGCGTCTCGCGGCGCGCATCATAATCCCTCGCGCGATCTCCAAGCAGCGCGTAAAGTGCGGCACGTGCCGAAACCGCGTCAAAGCCGCCGACACAAACTTCGCCTTCCTCCGCGTCAAGCGGCACAATCTCCGCATACGTATCCGCGCTTAAAATGAGTGCTGCCGCCGCTTCGCACGCGGCACCAAGCCCCACCTCCAAGCGACCCGACACCTCGTTATAAAAGCGTGGGTGCTCACGACAAATATCGCAAAGCGCCCCTTCGCCAAGGGCGCTGATGATACGGCACAGTCCCCTCTCGTCAAGATTGGGGCACTTTCCATTTGCACAAAGTGCAAAATGCGCCCCCTCCTCTCCACAGGTAATGCCGCAAAGGATTTCTTCTTTTATGGGCGAAGGGAGCGCGCGGTAATACGCCAGCGTATCCGCATCCACGTCGATCTCCCAGCCCACGCAACAACTGTGCGTGCAAGCGTCTGCCAGACAGCGAAACGCGCTATAATACTTCGGTGCAAACAAACGCGCACCCCCTTTCCATTTGTTTCAGCACATCACGAACCGTGACATCTCGCAAGGGTTTCACACTATCGTTTTGAGATAATCGGCAAACGCACGCACGGCACTTGTGCGCACTCCTCCACTGCGAAAGGCAAAGCCGACGATGCGATTTTCTTGATCCTCCCCCACCGGTAGCCATTTATTGTGCTCAACCGTTGGCTCATCGGTGAAAACTACGTCCACTTGCTCGTTCTCAAGTCCCAGCTGCAGGTCATCCTCTACCGCCATCGAAATACGTATGCCGGGGTGCGCCGCGCGAAAACCGTCCACGATTTCGTACAGCATACCAAGCGATACCCTCGTGCGGGCACCGATGCACAAACAATCCTGTGCAAGCGTACGTGCCGCCTGCACAAGTTCGCGTTCCGCCTCGACAAGCGCCACCATGCGATCGTAGAGCGCCTCGCCCTCTTCGGTAAGCGTCACGCCAAGCGGCGTGCGCACCAAGATCTTCACGCCGAGCTCGCGCTCGATTGCGTCCGCAATATGTGACATGGCAGAGGGGGTATAAGACACTTCTGCTGCTGCCTTGGATAGACTCCTGTGCTTCGCGGCAGACAGCATCGCCTTGATCTTCTGTGTTTCCATTGCGTACTCCCTTTCTCACATATGAAAGAAATTCACACCTCTATTATATACTGCGTACGCCGCCTTGTCAATGCACGACTTTCGTTTGACAAAGACAATAGCTCCACCTCAGAAAGCGCGATATTAAACATCCCTGCTCTCTTGCGTGGACTCACGAACCAAACGAAAAAAGGGCACCCCAACAGGGCGCCCCTTTACCATGATTATTTTCCCATGACGCGTGCCACTTTTTGCAGCATCTCGCGAATCGGGAGGTTGTAGGGACAACGCCCCTCGCAAACGCCGCAACCGATGCAATCAGATGCGGTTTTTGGCAACTGTGCATAGCGATCCTTCGCCCAATCCTTTAAATTATAACGGCTATAATATCCCTCAAAGAGAAATACGCCGGGGATATTGATGCCCACGCTGCAAGGGGCACAGTAGTTACAGCGGCGGCAGAAATTCGTGCCGAGCAGCGCTTTGATCTTAGCAATCTCTTCCTGCTCGTTTTCGTCAAGCAGCGCCGTATTGGCAACAGCCGCTGTGTTGTGCGCAATCTCCGCTTTATCCGCCATGCCGGGGATCACCACCGTGACGTCGGGGTTGCTCACAATAAAGCGAAGCGCAACGTTGCCATCCTCAATCGCGCCACCAGCCAAGGGCTTCATGCAAATAAAGCCAATGTTCTTTTCGGCGCAACGCGCAATGAGTGCCTCGCCCTGCGTTTCCACAATGTTATAGGGGAACATGATCGTTTCCACCCACGGCAGCTCCAACGCCTGCGCAAAAAGCTCCACAGAATGAAGCGTGATGCCGATATGCCCGATCTTCCCTGCCGCCTTTGCCTCCAGCAACGCTTCCAGCGCGCCACCGGGGGCTGTTACTTGCTCTAAATCCTTGGGGCCAGGGTTATGGATCTGGTAAAGATCAATGTAGTCTGTTCGGAGATTCGTGCGGCTGATGTCAATATCCCGTTCCATTGCCTCTTTGGTGCGCGCCATGCTTTTGGTGGCAAGCACAAAGCGATCTCTCCGCCCTTCCAGCGCAAAGCCCAGGTATTCTTCGCTTACGGTATATCCTCTTGCAGTGTCGATAAAGTTCACGCCTTGCGCGATCAACTCATCGACCAATGCCCTTGTACCGCTCGCATCAATTTTCTGGATCGGAATGCCGCCAAAACCAAGTCGCGAAATGGTAAGACCTGTTTTTCCCAATGCTCTGTATTCCATACGCTTCCCTCCTTTGGTGCATCCATCAAAATTGATTATACCATGCTTTTCGCAAATTGTCCAGCCAAAACGAAACGCCGCGGTTGCCAATCTCGTGCAACCGCGGCCTAACGTTATTATTTACTCTGCCTCTTTGTCTGCACTATCAGAAAGGGCAGCATTCGCTTTCTTCTTCTGAATGCCCTTGATCGCAAACACCACACCTGCAAACATCACAAGCGCACAAGCCCACATAATGATGCCCGAAAGCACGCCGCCAAGGCCAACGCAAGCACCTGCAATCAAGTAGGCAACGACCGAGATGCCCGCCACGAGTGCCGCATAGGGCAACTGGGTGTTAACGTGCTCCACATGGTTACACTGCGCGCCCGCAGACGCGAGAATGGTCGTGTCGGAAATGGGAGAAATATGGTCGCCGAATACCGCACCACCAAGCGTTGCCGAAACAGTCATCAGGGCAAGCGTACCACTGCCGCCCAAAATGGTAACGGCAATGGGGACGAGCACGCCGAACGTACCCCAAGAGGTGCCGGTCGAGAACGCGATCAGTCCCGCAAGCACAAAGAAGATCGCCGGGAAAAGGAACTGCGGGAAGGCACTGTTTGCAAGGTTATTCTGCACGAACGCCTGCGCGTCAAGATAGCCGCCCTTTGCACCCATAATACCCGAAATCGACCACGCGAAGGTCAGGATCAGGATAGCAGGCACCATTGCCTTAAACCCCTCGGTAAAGCTGCCCGTCACCTCTTTAAAGGAAACGACCTTACCAAACATGTAGTATGCCGCAATTACAAACAGCGCCACCGTCGATCCAATGGCGAGCGACATGCCGGCATCACAGTTAGAAAATGCCTCGATCACGTTGGCAGACTGCAATTCCTTGCCGATAAGACCTGTATCCCAGTTGTAGAAGAAACCGGTATAAATCATACCACCGATACAAGAAGCAATCAAAATGGCAACGGGAATGAGCAGATGGCGCACCTTGCCGTTGGCGTTAACGCTGATAACGGCATTTTCCTTTGCATCCAGCTCGACGCCCGCATGTACGTCACCCGTCTGCTCCGCCACGGCATCGTCGCGCTTCATTTTGCCAAAATCAAACTTTACAAAACAAAGCGTAAACACCATTACCAGCGTCAAAAGTGCGTATACGTTGAACGGGATAGTGCTCATAAACACCACGAGTCCGTCACCCTCCAACTCGCCTGCCACGGCAGCCGCCCAGCTGGAGATCGGGGCGATGATACAAACAGGAGCCGCGGTCGCGTCAATGATGTACGCAAGCTTAGCACGCGAGATCTTAAACTTGTCCGTTACAGGGCGCATGACCGAGCCAACCGTGAGGCAGTTGAAATAGTCATCCACAAAAATCAGGCAGCCAAGTCCTGCCGTCGCGGCAAGTGCTCCACCCTTGGACTTGATCTTTTTGCCTGCCCAGTCACCGTACGCCTTCGCGCCACCCGACTTCTGCATCAAAACGACCAGAATACCCAATACAACAAGGAAGACAATGATCGGCGTATTCGCGCCAACCTTCTCGCTCATCACCTGGAACAAGGTGAAAAGTGCCTTCAATGGGTTGCCCCCCACATACATCATCGCACCAACGAAAATACCGAGGAAAAGCGAAACGTAAACCTGTTTCGTTACCAAGGCAAGGACGATAGCGATAATCGCGGGCATAAACGCCCAAAAAGTTCCTTCCATTTTAAACTCCTTTGCTGCTTGTCACATTGTAACGTCGCATTTTTATGTTATGAAAACATTATACTATATAAAATGGGAAAATGCAAGGCGTTTTGACATTTTAAAATAGCGCACTGCACCAGTCACCGGCACGCCTGCACATATAAAATGGCGGGAACGAGTCCCGCCATTTATGTGTATCAATATAAAAATCAGTCGCCGAAGCAGACGCCCATGGCCTTTGCCATAGCAACAAGCTCGCCATTGGGATCAACGTTCTTGGTCTTCTGACCGATCACGTCCTCAAGAGAAACGTTCACGATCTCGTCGCCTTGCATCGCAACCATTCTACCAAAACCGCCCTTCATGCAAAGCTCTACCGCCGCATAGCCATAACGGGAGGAAAGCACTCTGTCATGTGCCGTGGGCGTACCACCGCGTTGAATGTGACCGAGCGCGGTTGCTCTTGCCTCAGAGCCCGTCAGCTTCTCCAGCTGATCCGCAACCACGGCGCCTACACCGCCAAGACGGATGGAATCCGCACTATCCTCAATGATCTTCGAAACAACCAGCTTGCCGTCCTTTGCCTTGGCACCCTCGGAAACAGCAACAATCGAGAAATCCTTGCCGTTTGCCTTGTCTGCTTTGATCTTTTCTGCAATTTTGTTGATGTCGTAGGGGATTTCGGGGAGCAAAATGGCATCCGCAGCGCCCGCAATGCCTGCGTGCAGCGCCAGCCAACCCGCGCCTCTGCCCATGATCTCCACCACCATGATTCTGTGGTGGGACATGCCGGTGGTGCGCACTCTGTCAAGGCCATCGGTGGCTACGGAAATAGCGGTATCAAAACCGAAGGTGTAATCGGTGTGCGCCAGATCGTTATCAATCGTCTTGGGAATGCCGACGACGTTCACGCCCTTGCGCGCAAAATCTCTTGCCGAGGTAAGAGATCCGTCACCGCCAAGAATGAAGAGCGCATCAATGCCCGCCTTCTTCAAATTCTCAACCGCCACGTCGGAAACGTCCTCATATACAAGCTTTCCGTTCTCGTCGCGGACAAGATTTCCGGTTTCATCCTTCACAGGGTATTGGAACAAATTATCTTTGTTAGAGCTGTAAAGAATGGTACCGCCCTTTGTAATGATCTCCTCAACGTCCTCAAGACTGAGCTTGATAAAATCACCATGGTAAAGGCCAAAATAACCGTGACGGACACCCATTACCTCAAGGCCGTATTTGGTGATGGCAGTCTTGACAACCGCACGAATCACAGGATTGAGGCCGGGGCAATCGCCGCCTGCGGTCAAAATCGCAACTCTCTTAATTTCTTTCATCGTTTCTATATCCTTTGCTTTGATCTTTGCTTGCTTTTCGTATGTTGGGTGAAGCAAGCGCATCCTAAACCCTTCCGAGTCGAAAGATTTCCATTAACGCATCAATTTTATCATAAAATGATGGAAAGTGCAATAGGATTGTGGATATTTTTGTCGTTTTTTATGTTGCGATTCCCCCATTCTGCCGCGAGGGGGGGGAGATTAACCCAAAAGCAAGTGCGAAAAAGCCCTGTTGCGGTGCACGAAAAAATCTGCGGGCTCTCGCTTTCCTTGATTTTTTCGACCGCGGCCACTCGTGCGGACACGCGGCTTCTGCCACCGGCAGCGCGTGTCCGCACTCCCCCAACGAGCTACGCTCGTCGATCTCATAACCCGGGAAGACACGCGGCACAAGCCGCGTCCGCAAGCAAAAAGAGAACAGCCACCCGATTGGGTGGCTGTTCTCTTTTTGTGTTGTGCATCCTAAATTGATGCCACCACGGGAAAGTCAATAAAATCAAGGGGGGTGCAACTTTTGAAGCGGTTTTATGTGCATCCTTAATAGATGCCAATTTCAAAAGTGTATTTATTTGCTTTCATAACAAAACTCTAATGTATACGTTTCTCCGGGATCTATACTATCAAGGGCGCGCTTATGATAACGTCCTGAATAGTCAAAATCTACAATAAAGTCAAGAATCGTCTCACCCTTAGAATTAATCAATTTACCAATTAATTGATATTGATCTGGGGCAAATTCTTCATCATACTCACCGTATATACTGATTTCAAAATCATTAGTTATAAATTTTCCGTCAGTGTGATAAGTGGTATAATCAAAAAACTCATATTCTATTTTTGTTATTGTGCAACAAGGTTGATCTGCATTTTTATTAACTGTATAGGGTAATGTTGGAATGTTTAACGAAGTTGTTTTAAAAATATCCGTGTATTCTTTGCTATTGATATCGACTATTTCTCCATCCATGAATTCGACTTTTATGGTGACAAGCTTTGATTGTGCATAGGCGTGGTTGTAAAATTTTGAAGTATTGTCGGTTTGATAACGCTTTGTTTCGCCACTTTCCCAAGGACCTGGGAATTTATAACCAACAATATTTTTCCCTGTAATATCGTCGTATATCGGTTCGCCTACCGAATCACAGCAACTCCACTCAAGAGTTACATATTTTATTTCTTTTTCTGAATTGTTCTTTATTTCAAACGTCCATTGTACTCCGCCAACATAATCTATTTCATAGGTTCGATTTATAAATGCTATCGGAGATGGTTTCAAAATAATTTCGCTTTCTGTGTTTGTTTGCTGGCTTTCTAAATCAGGTTGTCCATTTTCAGGCAATAACAATGCCAGAGCAACTATTATTCCAAAAAACAAAACTAAAACGATAGCCGAAATTGCAAGTCCCTTTTTAATAGCTTCACCCATAGATTTGTTTTTCTGTGGCATATTCACATCATAATTAGATGCCATAGGTGTGCTAATTTGATTGCTTTTCATTTCGGTTGCTGCATAAATGGCAGCTCCGCATTGTGGGCAAAAGTTTGCTCCATTCAATTGAGAGCCACAGTTGGAGCAATATTTGTTATCATTTTCACTTTGCAATGGTACTAACGCAGAGATTTCACTTGCAGTTTTTCCCGAAGCTGACATAACAGATATGTTTGCCTTTTTTAGACATTCTCTACAGACCCAATCTTTACCTTTAACTTGTACAATACGGGTAATGCCCATATCCAATTCGCTTTTACAAATTGAACACGTTTTTTTCATAATCTTTTCCTCCAAAAACAAAAAGGTGTGCACAACCGAAGCTATGCACACCGAAAAACGCAAACTCCGATTGTTGTCACACAAACTAATCGGAATAGAGATATTACTCGCTACACTCAAGTTAGTGGAGTTCGCATTTTTGCCAAACTCATATAACTTAAGCGTAGCCGAAAAAAGGGTATAGTATCCCCCAATAAAGAAAATACCCCTAAAATCCGATTATTCAGTTTGTGTGACAAACCTATTATAACACGGTTTTAGGGATTTTTCAATATATTTTGTTATTTTTTCTCAACTTCATTTCGTGCCAATATACACATATTGTGAAAAGCACTTTGTCCTATTCTATATGTGTCAAAGATCATTTTTTTGAAATCGTATTGAATTATTCCGCAGTGGTAGCCAAAAAATAAAAAATCATAATTATCATGATATTTTCTTTGAATTTCAGCAAACCATTCTAAAGAATCGGCAAAATCGAATGGAATAGGTGGCTGATCATAAAAAACAAACAATCCGACTTTTTGAAATCCTTTATCTCGATAGGTCGGTAACAGTGGCATTTTTCGTTGAACTGCATTTTGAAAAATTTTAATTTCTTCTTTCGAAGTGATTGGTGGATATGAAAGAGAAATATCATCAACTTCCCCACCATTCAATTCTATTTTTTTCTTGCACAATAAACGAGCGTCGGTTTCTTTTTTACCAAATCTCATCTTTACAAATTCACCGTCGATTCTTGCTATTGACTGCGAAATAGCTTCGGTAACCTCTATTCCAATCGACATATCCAATGATTGCAAATCTGGCGAATCAGCAAGAGAAAGATTAGAATATGAATCTGGACATATATATTTTAACATCAAAAGTGAAAGTTGTTCAATGTACTTATTGTGCAATTTCGAATCAAGTGCTGTTTTATATTGTAAAAGGTCTTGCATACAAGTTCCTCACAAAAATATCAGTTATTAAGATTTTTTGATCGCATGAGATACTTATAATAATTCTGGAGTAATGTTT
>JAZNAM010000003.1:0-22765 GCA_045586515.1 Eubacteriales bacterium | reverse complement strand
AGAACGACGGCAATACGCAGGTGCTCTATATGCAGGACGCGACAGCGACCATCAGCTCCTTCGGTGGCGTGCCCGTTGTGATTGTGTTCTAAAATCCTCAAAATGCAAAGAATTATAATCATCGGCTGTCCCGGAAGCGGCAAAAGCACGGTTTCGCGGGCGTTACAGAACAAGACAGGCATTCCACTATATCACCTCGATATGATGTATTGGAATGCTGACAAGACCACGGTGGAAAAGAGCGTGTTCCTTGAACGCCTGTCTGCTGTGCTCGAAAAAGATGAGTGGATCATTGACGGCAATTACGGCTCTACAATGGAGCTGCGAATGGCGGTGTGCGATACGGTGATTTTTCTTGATTATCCGCTCGATGTTTGCCTTGATGGAATCAGGGAGCGACGCGGAAAGCCGCGTAGCGATATGCCGTGGATCGAAACCGAAGAAGATGAGGAATTCATCGAGTTTATAAAAAGCTACAACGAGCAGCAAAAGCCTCAAGTGCTTGAATTGCTCGAAAAATACAGCGATAAAAACATTGTTATTTTTAAGAGCAGAGAACAAGCAGATGCGTTCTTGAATGGAGAAAACCTATGATAAAAGAACTTATGCACGATCCGATATTCCTTGCAGGAAAATCGGAGACCGCAACGAAGGATGATTTACAAGTCGCGCAGGACTTGCTTGATACGCTGATGGCGCACAGAGAAAGCTGTGTTGGTATGGCGGCAAATATGATCGGCGTGCGTAAGCGCATCATCACCTTTCTCGACGAGAGCGGACGAGCGCCTACATACACCGTAATGCTCAATCCCGAAATCATCAAGAAGGACGGCGCGTACGACACCGAGGAAGGCTGTCTGTCGCTTCTTGGTGGCCCTCGTAAGTGTAAGCGTTACAAGACCATCAAGGTGCAGTATCAGACCTTGGAAATGCAAACGCGTATGAAAAACTTCACCGGCTGGACGGCTCAGATCATTCAGCATGAGGTTGATCATTGTAATGGAATTCTAATTTAAGGGAGTATTAAGAATGTCTTATACTGTTAAATCATCTGAAAAAACAAAGAAAACAGGTGCTGATTACGAAACAAAAGCATTGTTATATTTAATGAATTTTAGATCTGATAGTGACGAAATTCATTATTTTGTCGTTGATTTTTTCAATGATTTGACGGGCATGGATAGGATGGCATGTGATTTATGGGATTTACAATCAAAGGGTGCTAAAAATGTATCTCCAAAAGTTATAGGACAAGAATTGGTTACACTATTTAAGAACTATTTGTCGGACATTGAGTTCAAAACATACATCTTGTTTATGGGAGGAGTGTCTGATAGCGTAAGGGTGGACAATACGCAAAATGTTTTCGATTATTCCAACATCACAGATGCCGCCAAAAAGAAGATTGCAGAGGGGCTTAAGGATGAGTGCAATTCTAAAACATATATCGATTCATCCAAAGTAACTGACGAAGCTGTTGCGTCGTTTTTGAGTAAAGTAACATTTGTTATTGATGATAAAAAACCTAGTGATTATGTGAAAGCAATCATAAAGGAACATCCATCTCTATATGCCGAAGAGAGCATTTTAGATTTGATTTTTAGTGAAATAAGAAAAGTACAGTCAGATAAGAAAAACATTAATAATGTTGAAGGCGTTGTTATAGAAACAACAAGCCAAGCACTAAATTATTATAGGCATTTAACAAGTAATGATATTAAGTTGCTCGCACTAAATCGAATAATCAATTGGGATCCGTTATCAAAAGGGATACCCCCTTCATTTATACCAATATATTCTGCTTGGCCTGTTGAAGGCAAAAAAGATATGTATGATGAATGTGTACAGTCTCTTTGTCGTGCATTGTTTAACAAAAATGCTGCAGACGGTTTTTGGGAATTGCTTGAACAGATATACTCTTTGATATTAAAGAATCCTAATCAGGATGTGGAATTCATATTCGAACAGATTACAGAGGATTCTATTAAAGCATGTCCTGATTTCAATGCGTTATCCTTAAAGTATTTCATATCTACAGTAAAGGATGGAATTCAGCAATGATTATTAAAAAAGTCGCGGTAGGAAATTGCGAGGAAGGCTTTGTAGAAAATAATATTGTTAACGGAATGAATATTATTTCTAGTGATGATAACAATCGCGGTAAAACCATTATAATTCAATCTATGATGTATGCTTTGGGTAATGATCCAACGTTTCCTCAATCGTTTGAATACAAAAAGTATTATCACTATATTGAATTTGAACACGATAGTAAAGCATATTGCCTGTGTCGATATGATGGTGGATTTATGCTTAAAAATCAAGACACGCTCGTTCTGTTAGATAATGTATCAGAACTTAAAATGTATTGGTCAAAGAACATCTTCGAGTTGCCGGTAATTGTGAAAAATGGTTACTCAAAAATCGTAGATCCGTCACTCTTTTTGCAGTTGTTTTTTGTAGGACAAGATAAAAAAGACACCTCTAATGTTGCTAATCACGGATTATATAACAAAAGTGATTTTATAGAGATGTTGTTTGCATTTTTACATATCAGCGGATCGGAATTAGATGCTGAGGAAATATCATCAATAAAAGGACGCATTCAAGCATTAAAGGACGAACGCGCGATTATCTTACGGCAACATAAAATCTTGAAGTCAAAAAAGAAAAGTGCGCAATATTTAAGTTCAATCAATGACAGGGATGGATTTGCTGAAAAAGTAGCTGCTATAGAAAAGATACAAGATAAGATTGCCGAACTGAGGAAAAATCGAGCAGCCGTACAAACACGAAAGTCTAAGTGGCAGGGAACGATCAAAGAATTAAATTCCTTAAACCGAACGATGGAAGTTGGTCAATTGCGGTGTATGGATTGTAATTCGACCAACATATCGTTTAGTACAGATAAAAAATCTTCCCATGTGTTTGATGTTTCGTCTGTCGAGATGCGGTCGCAAATAATTAGTTCAATACAGCAAAAAATAGCGGCATACGATGAAGAAATTGAACGATTAACAGCTTTAATTAATCTTGAACAGGAGCGTTTGCACGAGGTTTTAAAAGATGATGAGGTATCGTTAGAATCTATTGTTGCATACAAAAAGGATATTTTCTCTGCGCAAGATGCTGAAGCACGGATAAAGGAAATTGATGAAGAAATTATCGAATTGCAAGACAAGCTAGCGTCGAACGATGAAACCACAGGAGAGAATAGAGAACGGCAGATACAATTGCTGGGTAATATTATTAAAAAAATGAACGAATATTACAAGCAAATAGATACCGACGGAAACCTTGAGTTTGAAGGGCTATTCTCCAAGAGAGATGAAACTTATTCAGGAAGCGAAGCAACAGTATTCCATTTAGTGAAAATGCTTGCACTGCAAAATGAGTTGAATCATTCGTTTCCAATAATTGTTGATTCTTTTAGAGCGGAGGATCTATCAACAACTAAGGAAGAAATCGTTATTGGCTTGTTCTCTCGATTGGATAATCAAATTATTTTTACAACCACTTTAAAACGCGAGGAAAGTGGCAAATATAGAGAATTTGATGGTATTCATAATATAGATTATCAATCAAATGAGCCGAGTAAAATATTACAACCTGAAGGCGTTGTTGAATTGAGAGAACTTCTCAAAAAAGTATCTATTGAAATTTAAAAAATACTGGACTTTCTCCTCTTTCTGTGGTATTGTTGGTGTTACCAAAGAACAGGAGGTAACAAAATGATACTGCAAGCATTGAAAAACATGTATCCAAAAGCGAGTGAGAAGGTACTCCGAGCGGTTATGAAAGATCTCGAAAAGTGCCGTGAAAAGAATATGAGCACCGAGGAACTCGCGGATTGGATAGGGAAGCTCGTTACAGCACATACCATTGAAGAAGCATTAAGAATAAATACAGAGGACGATTCAAAGCCGAGTCAAGTCGGTGATGAGTCGTCCTTTGCTATTACGGAGGGCGGCAATGAAGGGAACAATTGAAGAACTCTGGCACGGCAACATCATACCGCACGAGGATAGCAGAACGAACTCAAAGGAGATGAAAGAACTTCTCGGCTACATAGCAAGGCATCACGAGGACTTAGAGAAAAGCTTCACTGACGAGCAGAAAGAAATCTTTGAGAAATTCCATGACTGCTGGAGCGAATACGCAAGTCTGGCGGAAGAAGCAATCTTCGCATATGCATTTAAGCTCGGTGGAAGGTTGATGCTCGAGACCTTGCGTGATAAAGCATAATACCAAGGCTTGTGCATAAGTCTTGTTATTATCCACTCTATAACGCCGGATGCGTGTTGAAATGCAAATAAACACGCTAAAGATAGGGCAAGGATAAAACCGCCTTATGCCCATAGAGTGGGCTGTGAAAAGCGAGTCCGCTCCCAAAGAAATGGGGAGCAATAAACAAAGAATAAAGCGGCAGAGAAATTCGCCGCCTTATTTACATAATATGGTTGAAAAAGGACGAATTATGTGGTATAATGAAATGATAAAAAATTAATATGGAGGATTTAAAATGAATACCGAACAGTACAAAGAAATTATGGACAGATTGGATCTTATCGAATTTAGACAAGAACTCTTGTTTAGCAATACAGATCTAGATAGAAGCATTTTTGAATACAAGATAACTCGTGCTGAGTTTAGAACTATTATGGATTTGATGGATGAATACCGCGATTTAATTGATAAAGGCGAAAAATGTTCACACCATGCTTTTGAACAGAAGATGTATAAAATTCTCCCCGATCATGATGGAGATTATCATATGTGCGAGGAAATAGCAAAAAATTTCATGCTCGATGGTCGATGGGAAGAAGTTTTTATAGCATTGTATGGTGATATGCCAAAGTATTCGTACTTGAAAAGAGATTAAAATATGTGGGAAGTAATAACCAACATCGCAAGTATTTGTAGTATTATTGCTTTGCCAATAGCAATATGGCAAATCTTAGATTTGAAGTCAAAAGTAAAAAGTACAGAAAGTGGTATAAAAAGAGTTCTTGAAATGAAAGAGCACGAAAAACTCGACGATTTGGCCAACATTATTTCAATTCAATATACTGCGATTTCTGATCTGATACTGAACGTTACTAAAAAGGGAACATCTACACAAAATGTTGTAAAAAAATGTCAAGATATAAACAAAGAAATTAACCGATGTGTAGTAGAGATACCACCACAATATCTTGATATATTAAAAAGTTTTAAGGCAGCTATAAGGCACATAGAAGCATTTATTGAATCAAACAAGGATAACAACTCTGATTTGAAAGATGCAAGAGATTATTTGAACAACGCCTTGCAAAGTTTAAAGCGTGAGTCTAAAAAGTTTGAGGAAAAAACCATTGATTTGGTTTCACATTATAACGAGTAACACTATTTTTTTCTCCGTAAGTGGTCAAACATGTGGTCAAAGACGAAGAATGGGCTTGTTCAACCCTCGAAGCAGGGAAGAACAAGCCCGTTATGTTTGTTGCGAAAACGCGAGATTTCAAGAGATTTTGCGAGAAAACAAAAGAAAATCGGAGGTTCGATTGAACCTCCGATTTTGGTCTGAGTGACAAGACTTGAACTTGCGGCCTCTACCACCCCAACGAATGAAAAACAAATCCATAGCGCCGAATCAAACAATTTAGCTTTTTTGTGAATAACAGTATCGTTGTATTCTATACATTCGTGCAAAAAAGACATTAGCCCAACATTTATATCGTTTATCGTTGTGTCTCGATTTTCGTATTCTATAATGTTAAAGTTTTTAAACAGCGAGTTATTAAAAGCTTTATATTTTCTTGACGATAAAACAATCACGAAGAAAACAAAGGCAACTAAAAAGGTTAATATTGATAACAGGAATGTAATTATTAAGGCAACATTCGAAAAAGAAAAACAGTTTTTATTTATTAAACACTTTATATAGTCTAAATCAATAATTTCAACATAGAAAGGGAAGGCTGTAAACAAAAACGTTAAAAAAATACCTGCGCGCGAATCTATTGAGCGCCCCCTTTCGAGGGTTGTTCTATACTCTGTATGTAATGTAGTGTATATTGGAGAAGTTATATCATCGTATTTTTTGTTTTTTCTTTCCATAATCCGAAGAGCTCCTTTTTTTGTATTATATCACATTTATTGTGCTTTTTCAAGTTTTATGGATATAAATGTTGCTTATTAGATGGGGGTGATGAAGTTTTTTGTATCGTTGCATACAGAAGATTTTGCGCTCATTGACAAGGAAGAACTTTTCAAAAGATCTTCCCAAACAGGAATTTTTGTGTTATACTATAAATAACTATATTTGAAGTACGCGCGAGAGGAGGGATAGCCGTGGAGCGCTTTGAAAAATGGCCGTTGCTTGCGAGCACACAAACGCCAAAGGCGTTAAAGGAACTGCCTGCCAAGCAGTTGCCAACACTCGCCTCGGAAATTCGCGACTATCTCGTTTACCGCACAAGCGAGAACGGCGGTCATCTCGCGTCTAATCTCGGCGCGGTGGAACTGACGATGGCGATCCATCGCGTGTTTAACGCCCCTGAAGATCATATCATTTTTGACGTGGGGCATCAAAGCTACGTGCACAAGCTCCTCACGGGGCGTGGTGAGCAGTTTGATACGCTTCGCGTGCCCGGTGGCCTTTCCGGTTTCACCAAACGCGCAGAAAGTGAGTACGATCCCTTTGGTGCAGGACATAGTTCTACGGCGATCTCCGCTGCCATCGGTATGGCACGTGCCGACCTATTATCCGGTAAGGATAGTTGGACGGTGGCGGTTGTGGGTGACGGCGCGCTTACAGGTGGTCTTGCCTTCGAGGGCCTCAATAACTGCCAGCCCGATTTGCGGTTGATTGTTGTGATCAACGAGAATGAAATGTCGATATCCCCCAACACGGGGCGACTTGCATCCCAAATGTCGCACATGCGCGCGTCGCGTAGTTATATCCGCGCCAAGGAAACGTCAGTGCGCGCGATGCGAGCGCTCCCCTTGCTTGGCAAGCCCATGCACCGCGGTGCGCGCCGCGTGAAGCGTTGGTTTAAACACGCGCTTTATCGCGAAAATATGCTTGAAAATATGGACATCCGCTATATTGGCCCCATTGATGGTAATGATGTGTCAAGCGTAGAGGAAATGCTGCGCCATGCCAAAAAACTTGGTAGCAGTGTGATCCTACACGTGAAGACTGTCAAGGGAAAAGGATACGAGCCGGCCGAACGCGATGCGGCTGCTTATCATGCGTTGCAACCTGCTAATATCACAGCAGACGGTGCGAGTTTTTCGCAAGTTTTTGGGGAAGCGCTGTGCGAGATAGCGGAACGTGATGAGCGTGTGGTTGCCGTTACTGCCGCGATGCGTGACGGTACAGGGCTGGTTCCGTTTGCCGAGCGATATCCCGAGCGTTTCTTTGACGTTGGCATTGCCGAGGGGCATGCGGTGACATTTGCTGCGGGACTTGCCGCAGGTGGCAAGCGCCCGGTGGTTGCGATCTACTCCACCTTTTTGAACCGCGCCTACGATAACATTTTGCACGATGCCGCTTTGCAAGGGCTTGGCGTGGTGCTTTGCATTGACCGTGCGGGGTTGAACGCTCACGACGGTCCTACTCACCACGGCGTGTTTGATGTAGCGATGCTTTCTGCAATTCCCGGCGTACGCATTTATGCACCCGTGACCGCGCGGGGGCTTGCGCTTTCCCTGGAAGAGGCGCTTGCAACAGGTGAAACGTGCGCGGTTCGTTATCCTGCGGGCGCGCTTTGCGAACGGTTGGAACGTGCTTTCTATCAGGACGGACAAACGGATATCGGTGTGCGCGTGTTTGATGCGGCAAAAGCACCCGTTTGCACCATTGTGACGCATGGCAGAATTGCCGCCGAAGCGCTCACTGCTGCCGAGGAGTTGGCACGCGAGGATGTTGCGACACGCGTAGTGCTTTGCGAATATCTCGCACCGTATGACACCTTGTTTGCACAAATTGCCTCTTGCCTAGTGGGAGATAGCGTGCTTTTTTTGGAGGAAGAGGTGCGTTTTGGTGGTTTCGGCATGAATCTTGCCGATGCCATGCACCGTGCCGGTGTGGAGAAAGGTTATAGCATACTGGCGACCGAAAATGGATTTATTACTCCCGCGATAGGGCAAACGCCGCTTGAAGCGGCAGGTCTTAGCGCGAAGGACATCAAAAACGCCGTACTGGCAATGAAGGAGAAATGACATGTTGAAGGTAGAAAGAACGAGCGTGATGAATATGGAAAACGCCATTCGTGGCGCTCGCAACCCCATGAATAGCTGGGCAAGAATGGATAGTGGTTATGATGAGGCAGGAAATTTTGTGTTGGGCGAAAACGATCTAGGCCTTGCAAAGCGTCTTGCGCACGCAGGCACGGATCATCGCAAATTCCTGCGCCAGATCTTTGTGTCGGTAGATATCACTGCGCCGCTTTACTGGTGGAAGGAGTTTGACACCTACAAGGTGGGAACTGTTGCCAACTCCACCTCGACGATGCACAAAATTCATACCAAGTCTTTCGCGCGTGACGATTTTTCGCACGACCGACTGGACGAGGGTGGCCTTGCCGCGCTGGATGCTGTGATCGCCTATTTGGAGAGCGAGAGAGAAAAATTTGTGTCTGACACGTCTGATCGTCAAAGCTGGCACAACATGATCCAGATGCTGCCTTCCTCTTACAATCAGATGCGCACGGTGACGCTCAACTACGAAAATCTCATCAATATCTACTATGCGCGCCGCACGCATAAACTTGCTGAGTGGCACGTGTTGTGCGATTGGATCATGTCGCTGCCCTATGCAGCGGACCTTATTGCGGTCAAAGAGGCATAAATAATGAAAAAATACAGACTACAGGTCGGTCTTGACGTGGACGACGTGCTCTACGACTGCAACGCCTACGCCCTCTCGCTGTTGAATTCGGCGGAAAAAAATGATCCACCCCTCACGGTGCATCAAATCCGCTCTTGGGGTGAGGGAAACGAGGGTGTGAATAAGCGCTTGCATTATTTCGGAGAGCCCGATTTCGTGCGTTCTCAGCCGATATTGCCTGGGGCGAAGGAATTTGTTCGCCGCCTTTGCGAGGTGGCCGATGTATTCTTCGTGTCCGCCGTGCCGCCGCAATGTATGAGCGCGCGTGCCATGCGCTTGGCGGAGGATTTCCCCGAGGTGCCAACGAAAAACATTCTGCTTGGCCATCGCAAGGATTTAGTACATCTTGATATTTTGCTCGACGATGCCGCACATAACATCGTGCACACTCCCGCAACGTATCCTGTTTTGTTCCGAAAGCCCTGGAATATGCACCTTTCCGGGTTGCTTTCCGTTACGGGCTATGATGATTTTTTGCATTTGGTGGATATTTTGCGCCAATCTTACACGGAGAATCGTCCTGATCTGCGCGAGGGCGGCGTGATCTGTTTGGTTGGTCCTACGGGCAGTGGAAAAACAGCGCTTGCAGATGCACTTGTCCGTGCGCATAGCATGGTGCGACCCGTGACCTCCACCACGCGTCCGCGCCGCGGCGACGAGCGTGCAGAGAGTTATCATTTTCTCACTGAAGAAGCATTTCTTGCCGAGTGCGAGCAGGGCGCATATCTTGAAACTACCGTATACGGCGGGTACTATTTTGGCACGCCCGCACACGCTATTGACGGCATTGTAGATGGCGGCAACGTGGCGGTGCTTCCCATTGATATATGCGGTGCATTGGCGCTTAAAAATCGCTATCGCGGCAAAGCGCTGCTCGTGTTCCTTGACAGACGACGCGAAGAAGTGCTTATGGACATTGTGGCACGCGATCTCACTCCCTGGGATAAGACTTGCCGTATTCTGTCGCTTGATGATGAGCTTCGTAACGAGGAATTGTGCGACATCACCATTCGTGTCGATCGAGCCCCCGATGCGCTTGCCGATCAATTGGCAGGCCTTGTCCGTGGCGGTGCCATACACGGCGATTAATGCATAGAAAAATGAATATATTCACGTCGAATGAGTGTCACCTTGAGCTACCAGCGGAAAAGGTGACACTTTTTTGTGCAAATGCTCTAATTTTTTGTATTATATATAAGGAGCACTGCGAAAAAGATAGAATTTCCCAAAAAGGGTTGACAACTGCATATTTATGCGCTATACTGTATGCAAGCTCGAAAGGGCAGAAATATTTTCCATAAGGAGAGAAATTTATCATGAAAAAGATCGTTTCTATCGTTCTTGCTGTACTGATGCTGGTTGGCTGCGTTGCCGCTTTCGCTTCCTGCAAGAAGGACACAGTTAAGATCGGTGTACAGACCGGTACCACCGGCGAGTTCTACGTAAAGGGCAATGCTGATATGGAGCTTGCCGGCTTTGCGAACGTTGAGTGCCAGGCATTCAACAATGGCGGCCTTGCTGTAAAGGCAATGCTTGACGGTCAGATTGACTACGTTATTCTTGATAACGAGCCTGCCGCAATGCTTGCTGCACAGAACGCTGACATCAAGATCATCGACATTGCATTGACTACCGAGGAGTACGCATACGGCGTGGATAAGAACCAGCCCGAACTGCTTGCTTCCGTGAATGAGATCCTTGCCGAGATCGAGGCAGACGGCACGCTTGCTGCTATCTTCGACAAGTACGCAGCACTTGAGTATGACGACGAGGGCAACGTAACCGCTGGTGACGAGAACATCGTTGGCATCACTAGTGCAACCAAGGACGCCAACAACGCTGCAGGTCAGCTTGTTGTTTCTACCAACGCTGCTTTTGCTCCCTACGAGTATAAGAAGGGCGACAAGTTCGTCGGTATCGACATGGAGATCGCTAAGCTGATCGCTGATCGTCTTGGCCTTGAGCTTGTCATCGACGACATGGACTTTGATGCAGTTGTTACCTCTGTTGGTAAGAACGGTGTTGACATTGCTATGGCAGGTCTGTCCGTTACCGCTACCCGTAAGCAGTCCGTGAACTTCTCCAGCTCCTACTACAAGGGCGCATATCAGGTGCTCATCGTGAAGAAGGACAACACCGAGTTCGACGCTTGCAAGACCAAGGCGGACGTTGAGGCGATTCTCAACAGCAAATAATGACGGCTGCTTGGAATTCATTTTACAGACAGCTCGTCACATACGGTGGATATAAAAGCGTTCTCAACGGTCTTCTTGCGACCGTTGAGATCGCTGTTTTAGGCCTTGCTATCGGTATCGTGATCGGTACGCTGATCGCGGTGGTAAAGGTGATGCCTAAACGCCGTGTTCTGCCTCGCATTCTTGAAAAGGTGTGCGATGTGTACGTAGCATTTTTCCGCGGCACGCCTATGGTCGTGCAGTTGTTGATCGGATATTTCGTACTAATGCCCGCGCTCGGTATCGTGGCAGACGGTATCACCGTTGCCATTGTCGTATTCGGCCTTAATAGCGGCGCGTACGTATCCGAAATCATGCGCTCGGGCATCCAGTCTGTGGATCCCGGTCAGCTTGAAGCAGGCAGAGCTGTTGGCTTGCCGTATAGCATTGCTATGCTCAAGATCGTCATTCCGCAGTCGATCAAAAACATTCTCCCCACGCTGGGCAACGAGTTTATCGTGCTTGTGAAAGAGACCTCTATCGTCAGCTTCATTGCGGTGAGTGATTTGACCAAGGCGTTCCGTGCCATCGGCGACGCAAACTATGAGTATATCATTCCTTACCTGACGTTAGCGCTTGTATACCTTGCCATCGTTATGCTGATCACGCTTGGTATTCGCATGATGGAAAGGAGGTTCAGACGCAGTGAAAGAGTTTAATCAAAACGCAGAGGTGCTGCTTTCTATCAAGGGACTTTCCAAGAAATTTGGCAGCAACGAGGTGTTAAAGGGCATTGATCTGGACATTCTCGAAGGAGAGCAGATCGCGATTATCGGTCCTTCGGGCTGTGGCAAATCCACACTATTGCGCTGTATCAACTGCATGGAGGATCCCACGGGTGGCTCCATCTATTTTCAAGGCGCAGATATTGCTGATGCGCGCGTGGACATCAACGTTCATCGCGAAAAGATTGGCATGGTATTCCAGCAGTTCAATCTGTTTAACAACAAAACGGTATTGGAAAACATTATGCTTGCCCCTGTTTACGTTGGCAAGCGTAATCTGCGTCGTGTGAAACGCAAGAACTTTTGGCGCAAGCTTTCGCGCCGCGAGTTGTTGCCCGTGACCACAACGAATAAGGAGATCGTAGAAAAGGCACGCGCGAAGGCAATGGATTTGCTTGCTCGCATTGGCCTTGAGGAAAAGGCGAACGTGTATCCCTCTACGCTTTCCGGTGGTCAAAAGCAACGTATCGCTATCGTGCGCGCGCTTGCGATGAGTCCCAAGGTGATGCTTTTTGATGAGCCCACCTCTGCACTTGACCCCGAAATGGTTGGTGAAGTATTGGAGCTGATCAAACAGCTTGCAGACGAGGGTATGACGATGGTGATCGTTACGCACGAGATGGGTTTTGCTCGTGAGGTCGCAGACCGCATTCTCTTTATGGAGGGCGGCGTGATTGCGGAGCAGGGTACACCCGAGGAGATTTTCGGTGCGCCCAAGAGTGAAAGATTGCAAGGCTTTCTTTCCAAAGTGCTTTGATAAAAATAGTGTGCGCGATATCGCGCACGCTATTTTTTGTTTGTTGCAGGATAGACAAGCGTACGGCAGAGAATTTTGGGGAATTTGTCTCTTGCATAAAATGAACAAATATGGTAGAATATATGTTGAAAGTATGAAGCAAGGAAGGCGATACGGCGGATTTTGATAGAAGGAGGGCTCTTTTTTATGTTTGCGGTAGGGGAATACATCGTGTACGGCATCAACGGTATTTGCCGCGTAGAGGAGATCTGTTCGTCTCCTTTTGACGAAACCGACACGCGTGTGTACTATTTGCTTGTGCCGCTTAACAATCCCATGAGTTCGACCATCTATACCCCCGTCGATAATGCGCGTGTACCCATGCGCCGTTTGATGACGCCCGAAGAAATTGAGAGTTTTCTTGCCGTTATACCCAATATTGAGGTTTTGAGCGTGCCCGCGGAAAAGCAACGGCGCGAGATCTACCGCGCTACCATTAATGCGCTTCGTCCGGAAGGGTACGTCAGCGTGATCAAGACCGTTGAGCGCCGCCGCGAGCAGTTGGCAGCCGCACACAAGCATTTCCCCGTATCGGATATGGAATACGGGCGATTGGCAAGGCATTTGCTGTATAGTGAGCTTGCCCTTGTGCTGGGGATAGAGGAGCGAAGCGTTGAGGCGTATATTGCAGAGCGCGTCGGTCAGTAAAAAAGTCCCGTTTCACTTAGCGAAACGGGACTTTTTTCTTGACTTTTGGGTGAACGTGGCGTATAATGGGGTTAAGTCGCACGGGCATTGAACGCAAATTTTCCCGTGCCTCCATTGCCTCAAGGGAGGATTTTTATATGAAACTTGGATTTATTGGAATGGGCAATATGGCAACTGCGCTGGTGCGCGGATTTGTGACATCGGGCAAAGTGCGCGGTGCGGATATTGTGGCGTATGATCCCGATGCGGCAAAACTTGGTGCCGTTGCGTCGGAACTTGGTTTTATGCCCGTTGCAGACGAAAGCGCGGTGGCACATTTTGCGGATATGATCGTAGTGGCTTGCAAGCCTTGTCACGTGGCAGACGTACTGGAAAAGATGGGGGATGCACTCAACGGCAAAGCGCTGCTTTCTATCGCGCTTGGTTGGGATCATGCTGCATATCGTGCCGTGCTTGCTGATAGTGTGCGCGTACAATTTGTGATGCCTAATACCCCTGCAATGGTTGGTGCAGGTATGTTCCTGTTTGAGGAAACAAACTCTCTTGATGCGGTTGAGCTGACCTTTGCAAAAGAACTGTTTGGCGCGATTGGCGCAGTGGAAACGCTCCCCTCGAAGCTTATGGGGATTGGCGGCGCGTTGTCCGGCTGCGGTCCTGCTTTTGTGGATCTCTTTATCGAGGCGTTTGCCGATGCGGGTGTGCGTTACGGCATGCCTCGCGACAAGGCACTTTTGCTTGTTTCTCAGACAGTCATGGGGGCGGCAAAGTTGCAAAAGGACACGGGGCTCCACCCCGGAGTGCTCAAGGATATGGTTTGCTCGCCCGGTGGTTCTACCATTCGTGGGGTGACTGCTTTGGAGCAAAACTGCTTCCGTGGCTCTGCCATTGCTGCCATTGAAGCCATTATGGAAGAGTGAGCTTGCCTCGCAATGGGTTACTGATAAAACAGAAAAGCGCTCGGCATTTGCCGAGCGCCTTTCTATTTCCTTACGCTCTGGTTACTTTGCCGGAGCGCAGGCAACGGGAGCAAACCGCCACGGTGGTGGGGGTCCCGTCAACGATAGCCTTTACCTTGCGGATATTGGGCTTCCAAGAACGGTTGGTCTTGCGATGGGAGTGAGAAACGTTCTGACCGAACACAACGCCCTTGCCGCAAACACTGCACTTTGCCATATTGACACCTCCTCGCACCCCGTGGGTGCTTATCATTTATCTGTATAGATTTTTTCACAGCATATTGCATTATACCACAAACGAATGCAAAATGCAAGACCTTTTGCAAAAAAACTTTTTCTAATATTTAATCGCCATAAAAAAGATTGCGCGCATTTTGCCAGTTGACAGGGAACTCTATTTGGCGAGGTGTTCCTTTCCTTGCGGCAAGGAACACGCAAAGGCGAGGCGCTTTTACCTCGGTGGTGAGCAACGCGCTGTGGGCGGTAGGAAGGGTTAGTTCGCACGTGGCGCGATGTAGTCCGAGAGCAAGGGAGAGTGCATCGCCAATGCAAGCCTCTGTTGCGTATAGGGGACATTCCAGCACGATCGATAATGCACTTTGTGTGAGGATGGCGCCGCGACGAGCAAGCTCTGTTGCCAGTATGAGTACGGCATGTGCGCTATCGGCAGGAACACAGATGCCACCAAGGAGCGTATGCTCGTCTTGGGTGATGCGAGGTGTTGGATCGCTCCTTTGTGCGTCGCTGACTGTTCTAATCACGTTTTGTATATGCTCAGCGCGAAGCGAACGCAAAAGGCCGAGTGTAGGGGAAGTGAGTGTGTTGCCACGATAGACAAATGCAAGCTTTTGCGCTTGGTTGAGCGTGCCGAGCAGGGTGAGTGGTAGCCCTTTTGCAAAAAGCGTCGGGAGTGTCTGCTCGGATGCCGTAAACAGAAGCGTGTGTGCGCCGAGAGAAGCGGGGATTTCGTTTGCTTGCTCTTCCATGAAAGAGGTCAGGTCCAACGTTGCTCCGTTTGTGGCGAGTAGATGAGGCAAAACGCCTTCACTGCCAACTGCTGCGATGGGGCAAAGTCCAAGGGAACGGTGCGTCGAGAGGAAATCGGCGTATTCTGCCGCCGCATGGTCGCTGTGTGTTGGGGTGAAAAGAAGCAGGACGCCTGTGTTTGGTACGGGGGGTATGGGTGCAGGCGAGAGCGTCGCTGTAATGCCATCCAATGAAAGGGTGAGCCCGCTGTTATTTGGTGCTGTCAGGGCAAATTGCTCATGCGTAGAGGCGCGGAGCGTTGCGTAATGCGGCGTGATGCCGGCGCGTGCGAGGTATCTGCCCGATATGCTGAGCAATTCATAAAGCGAGGGGGGCGTATTCTTGCCAAGCACCTGCCATTTGTGGCAGATGTCGCGGAATATGCGGAGTTGCTCCTCTTGCGCGGTAAGCGAGGATATGCGCACGGAATTGGGCGCATGATGGGTGAGTGCGGCGAGGGCTTCCAAAAGACGAAGCTCAAAATAACAGGGATCGCGGTGTTCTTGCGTGCGATAGTAATGCTGCACGCGAGAGAGATGCGGGATAAGGGCGGTGAGCGGTAGGGTTGCACAAAGAGCGCCAAGTGCGGCGTCGTCCATCATGCAAAAATACTGCACCGTCTGACGGCTTTCACTGTTCATGCTCACCCTCCAATACGCCCAAAAGGCGTCCGTTTTCTACGGCGGTGAGGCGTACGTTTACAAGATCACCGTTCATGGGGGCGTGTGTGCGAACGGCAACCTCGAAGAATTCTTTGGTGTGGCCGACCGAAACGCCGGTTTCAAAGGTTTCAAGCAAAACGGGGCGGCGTGGATATTCCAACGCGCGGCAAAGACGTGCGTGGCGCAACTCTGCACCCAGTGCAGAAAGTGTGGCAGAGCGTTCCTTTTTTATCTGCTTTGGAATTTGGTTTGGCATGGCTGCGGCAGGTGTTCCTGCGCGGCGCGAGTAAGCAAAAACGTGCATTTGCAAAAATTGTGCTTCGCGTGCCAGTGCCATGCTGTCGGCAAAATCCGCATCCGTTTCCGAGGGGAAGCCCACGATGAAGTCGGTGGTGAGTTCCACGTCGGGGATGGCGGCACGCAGACGCCGGATGCCAGCGAGTGCTTGCTCGGGGTTGTATTTGCGTTTCATTGCGGCAAGGATCCGTGCGCTACCCGATTGCATCGAGAGATGGAAATGGGGGGCAAGTGTACGAAGCGCGGCGAGGCGTTCTACAAAGGGGGCGCGCATAAGTGAGGGGTCAAGCGAGCCAAGACGTACGCGATCAAGACCTTCAATGCGGTCGACGGCTTCTAAGAGATCAATGAGGGAAACGTCGTGAAGATCTCGACCATAGGATGCGGTTTCAATGCCTGTCAGTACGATCTCACGACAACCGCCGCGAACCAGCCCTTCCACTTCGGCAACCGCATCGGCAAGCGGCTTGGAGCGCACTTTGCCGCGCGCGTTAGGAATGGCGCAATAAGTGCAACGGTTCTCGCAGCCGTCCTCAATTTTCACGTAAGCACGAGTGCGATCAAAGCGTGTGATGACCATTGGCTCAAAGGGAGCGGTCTGTACGTCACCGATCGACACAGTGGGACAGGTGCGCTGTTGTTCGCCGGAAAGCAGGGTGAGCGCTGCCTCGACCACAGAGAGTTTGTTGGTGTTGCCGCACACGTAATCCACGCATGAGTTTTTCAAAACGGCGGTGGGGTTTGCTTGCGAATGGCAGCCCGTCACGAGGATACGTGCGTTAGGGTTTTTGGCGGCAGCACGGCGAATGAGCTGACCCGCCTTGCGGTCAGATTCTGCGGTGACGGTGCACGTGTTGATGACGTAAATATCGCACACCTCGTCAGGGGAGAGGACGGTGACACCTGCGGCTTCAAAGCGTTCTGCGATCGCCTCGCTTTCGTATTGGTTGACCTTGCAGCCAAGCGTGAGAATGCCCACCGTGGGGCGGTTTGAATACGGCATAGCGCACTCCTTTCCAAAGATGAATCAAACGATACTACTATTTTATCATATTCCGCGCGTGCGGTCAACACAAAAAGTTTTACTTTTTTGCGCGCTCTTGTTGAAAAAAAGCGAAGCATACGGTATAATAAAGTTACTGATTTTATTTGTGGGAGGAGGCCGAATATGCGCGAACTGAAAATAGGAAAAAACGATGGCGGTCAACGTCTGGACAAGTTTATTTCCAAGGCGGTAAAGGGGCTTCCGACCTCGCTTTTGTACAAATATATCCGCACCAAAAAGATCAAGGTAAACGGCGCACGTGCCCAGCAGAACATGCTGCTTTCCGAAGGGGACGTGGTCACGCTTTACATACGCGATGAATTTTTTGACGTGCCCGAGCGGGATGACAACGTCCTTGCGCACATTCGTCCCAAACTTTCCATCCTGTATGAGGACGAGAACATTATGCTGCTCAACAAGCGTCCCGGCGTGTTGGTACATGAAGACACTGCGGGCGGTGAGAATACGTTGATCCTGCACGTAAAAGCGTATCTGTATGGAAAGGGCGAGTATGCCCCCGCCAAGGAACAGTCCTTTGCCCCCGCGCTTTGCAATCGCATTGACCGCAACACGGGTGGTATTGTGATCGCGGCTAAGAACGCAGAGGCGCTTCGCGTGATGAATGAGAAGATCAAACAAAACGAGATCAGCAAATTCTACCTGTGCGCGGTGAAAGGGAAACTGCCTCGCCGTGCGGATGAGCTGCGCGGATACCTGCGCAAGGACGCCACCGCAAACCAGGTGCGCGTATCGGATACGCCCATAACGGGTGGAAAAAACATTATTACGCGTTATCGCGTGCTTGCCGAGAAAAACGGCAATTCGCTGCTTGAAGTGGAGCTTGTGACGGGACGCACGCATCAAATTCGCGCCCACATGGCGCATATCGGTCACCCGTTGCTTGGCGATGGCAAATACGGTGTAAACCGCAACGAAAAGGGACGCGGGTATAAGCATCAGGCGCTGTATGCTGTGCGACTGCGGTTTGATTTTTCGAACGAGCCTTGCGCGTTGTCCTACTTGCGCGGCAAGGAGTTTTCCATTGATGAGAATGAGGTTTGGTTTATCAAGGATTTTGTGTGAGGAGTGGCAAAATGATCGCGAGATTGCAATGTAAAAAGTGCATATTTTTGCTACCGTTATCGGGTATATTGATGGCGCTTTGCCTTGTTTTCCCGAAGCTTGGCTTCCTGCAATGGGTGGCAATGGTGCCTATGTTGCTCTACGTGTTTTCGCGTGACTATACAAAACAGCGCGCACCGCTACGCTTGTGGGGCGCTGGGGCGTTGTATTTTTTCTCCTACTACCTTGTTATCTATCATTGGTTTTTTGCGCTTTACCCTATGGAGTTTGCGGGAGTGACCAAGGGGGAGGCGGCTCTTTTGGTGGCGGTTTGTTGGCTCGCACTTTCCTTGCTGCAAACCTTTTTCTCCTCGCTGATTTTTCCGCTGTTTGCGCTTCTTTGCCGCACATGGACGATGAAGCGTTGGCCGATTCTGTTTCCTTTCCTTTTCGCTGCCCAGTATACCGTGGCAGAATGGGCGCAAACGCTTACGTGGTTGGGCGTTCCGTGGGCGCGCCTTTCTCTTGGGCAAATTGAGAGCGGGTTTCTCACGGGAAGCGCGTCGCTCTTTGGTTCGTATTTCCTTACGCACTCGCTTGTGATTATCAATGGACTGCTTGCGTTTGCGCTGCTTCACGTTGCACATCGCCGCTTTACCGCGATTTCGCTGGCAACAGCGTTCTTGCTTACTGTGGCACTCGGTGCCGTTGGCACACTGGTCAATGACCCCGAAAGAGGGGAGAGCATTACGGTGGCCGCGGTGCAGGGTAATGTGGGATCGTCACAAAAATGGTCGGGCGCGGCGCGTGAGCAAACGTATCGCGTGTATGAGCAGTATACCGCCGAGGCAGCGGCCGCAGGCGCGGAATTGGTCGTCTTCCCCGAAACTTTTTTACCCTACGAGTTGACCGAAACGAACTCCACGGGATTGTTTGTGCGTGGACTTGCGATACGCTACAACGTGACGATCATGTGCGGCGCATTTCGCTACGAGGACGAGGGGCAGTATAATGCTGTTTTCACTGTATATCCCGATGGTAGTATTGACGAAGTGACATACGCAAAGCGTCATTTGGTGCCCTTTGGCGAGTATGTGCCGATGCGTTCTGTTATTGAGTTTTTGCTACCCATTCTTGCAGATATTGGCATGCTTTCCTCTGATCTTACCGAAGGTGAGGATGCGGCAATCGTCACGCTGGAAAAAGGACGTGTAGGTGCGCTTATTTGCTTTGATTCCATTTATGAGGAGCTTGCTCGTGCAAGCGTGCGCGAGGGCGCGGAACTTTTGGTGCTTCCCACCAACGATTCCTGGTTTACGGATTCCTCTGCGGTGTATATGCACGCATCACAAGCGCGTTTGCGTGCGATTGAGAATGGCAGATGGATCGTGCGTTCAGCAGACACGGGGGTATCCTCGGTGATTGATCCGCGTGGTGAACAGCATGACGAACAACCGCCGCTTGTGGAGGGAGTATCGGTCGCAACGGCGCGTATGAGCAATGCGCGTACACTTTACTCTTATATCGGCAACCTACTGGTGTATTTGTTGATCCTATCCCTTCTCGCCGTCCCTTCGGTGTCGCTTGTGCGTATCCTGTATAACAGAAAAAAGCGTGGTGCTTGATGCGCCACGCTTTTTTCCTTGATTTCGTTTTAAAAATCCTTCTAAAAAGACTTGATTTCCAAGGAAAATGAAGGTAAAATGATGTTAGAGAGGGGTGATGGCATGAAAATTTTGAATTTTGGCTCGTGCAACATTGATTACGTATACGGTATGGAGCGTATCGTGGTTCCGGGCGAAACGTTGCCAAGTCATTCTCTTGAAATTTTCCCCGGTGGCAAGGGGCTCAATCAGTCCATTGCCGCGGCAAGAGCGGGCGCCAAAGTCTACCATGCGGGCGCCTTGGGAGAGGACGGCGAGATGCTGCGCCGTGTGCTTTCGGAAAATGGTGTTGATATTCGCTTTTTGCGTACCGTTAGTGACCGTTCCGGTCATGCGATCATTCAACTCTCGGACAAGGGAGAGAACAGCATTTTGCTTTACCGCGGTGCTAACGCCACGATGACAGAGGCATATGTCGATGAGGTGCTCGCGCACTTTGGCGCGGGAGATTTACTGGTTTTGCAAAACGAGATCAATCTCGTACCCTATATCATTGAGCGCGCCGCCGCACGTGGTATGCGGATTCTCTTTAACCCTGCGCCGTTTACACCGGAGCTTACACAACTGGATTGTAGTAAAATCACATTTCTTGTGCTCAACGAGATCGAAGCGTGCGGCCTTGGCGGTGAGGCAACGCCCAATCAAAGTTTGCAGCGTATTCGCGCCTTGTATCCTTCTGTTGCCGTGATCATGACGCTTGGTGGGGAGGGGTGCGTGTACGCCGACGCCAATCAAACCTTTGCGCATCCTGCGTATCGTGTGCCTGTGGTGGATACGACGGCGGCAGGGGATACCTTCATCGGCTATTTTTTGTGCAGTATCGTGCGCGGCGAAAGTCCCAAAACGGGTGTAAAAAAGGCGAGTGCCGCTTCTGCGCTTGCCGTATCGCGCAAAGGGGCCTCTACCTCCATTCCACACGCGAGCGAGTTGAGATTGGCATTGTCACGACTGGAACCTATCAATGGAAGCGTTGCACGCGAAGAGCGCTTGCGTGCCGAGATTGATGCTTATATGGAAGAACATCTTTCTGACGCCACGCTGGATGCGCTTGCGGCACGTGTGGGCTACGCTAAAACCTATGTGGGTGAGCTTGTGCGGCGTACTACGGGGCTCTCCTTTTCGGCACTTTTACAGGACAAACGCTGTGCCATGGCGGCTATGCTCTTGCTCGAAACGGATCTTTCTGTGAGTGAAATCATTGCGCGCGTTGGCTATCGAAATGAGAACTTTTTCCGTGAGCGCTTCAAGCGCAAGTATGGTACTTCCCCCTATCAGTACAAAAAGAAAGGCGGTATCGTATGAAAAACAATCCAAATTGGCGATTGTTTTCGCCGATCACTGATGTAGACGTGGTTCTCGACACAGATGCGTACAACGAAGTGGACGATCAATTTGCGATTGCGTACCTGCTTCGCTCAGCCCCAAGACTCACCACGCGGGCGATCTATGCCGCTCCTTTTTTAAACGTTCGCTCCGAAACACCGGCTGACGGTATGGAGCAAAGTTATGATGAGATTTGCAACGTTCTTTCCTTGATGGAGGAGAGTGTGCCTGTGTTTCGCGGTGCGATGGATTTTCTTTCGGACGAAAGCAAACCGGTAGTTTCGCCAGCTGCGCTTGATCTTATTGAGCGCGCCAGCACATACTCGCCTGAGCGGCCGTTGTACGTGGTGGCAATTGGGGCGATCACCAACGTGGCGTCTGCGCTTCTCATGGCTCCTGAGATTGCGGCAAACGTTGTGGTTGTGTGGCTGGGCGGTCATGCACATCACTACCACGATACGCGCGAATTCAATATGCGCCAGGATATAGCTGCTGCGCGCGTTGTGATGCAAAGCGGCGCGCCTTTCGTGCAACTTCCTTGTCGCGGTGTCGTTGATTTGTTTGTCCTTTCGCGTGGGGACATGCTTCATTATTTTGAGGGTAAAAATGCACTTTGCGACTATTTGCTGTCGCACAGTATCGAACAACTCGACGAAGAGCTTGGTACTACTGATTGGTCAAAACCATTGTGGGATGTGACTGCTATTGCGTGGTTGTTGTTCACGGATGGACGCTCCCTTTGTACGCGCGAGGAATATTTGCGCCTGCCCGACTGCGAGGGGGGATATGAGAGCCCGAAAGAGGACACAACGATAGGATACGTATACCATTTGCGGCGCGACCCGATTCTTGCGGATTTGGTGGAGAAGCTGACGAGATAAAAAAAGAGGAACGGCTGTGTAGCCGTTCCTCTTTTTTGCCGAAATCAGTCGGTCACGTAGGGCAGAAGAGCTGCCTGACGGGAGCGCTTGATGGCGGTGTTCAGGTCGCGCTGATGCTTTGCGCAAGCACCGGAGATTCTGCGGGGCAGGATCTTGCCGCGCTCACTGATGAACTTTCTAAGCTTTGCGGTGTCCTTGTAATCGATGAACTCAACCTTGTCCGCACAGAAGATGCAAACCTTTTTTCTCTTGCGGTTCATGGGGCGAGCAGGACGTACCGTATTCTCGTTTCTATCCATAATAACGAAATCCTCCTGTTAAATTTGTTTGACGTCTGCTAAGTTAGAAGGGCAGATCGTCTTCCGCCTTCATCTCCTCGAAATTGGGAGCACCCATTGCAGGGGTGGAGAAGGACGGAGCGGTGTACGCGTCAGGCGTGTAACCTGCAGGTGCGCCACCCTCGTTGCGGCTGTCGACGAACATTGCCTCGTCAACAACAACCTCGGTTGCGTAGCGTCTGTTGCCCTGCTGGTCCTGCCAGCTTCTGGTCTGAAGGGAGCCCGTCACGCAG
>JAZNAM010000002.1:0-34059 GCA_045586515.1 Eubacteriales bacterium | reverse complement strand
GTCTTCCTAAGACCGCTTGGCCTCCGACTTGGACGTGTTGATGCTTAACTACCTGCCGCGTCTTGGTCACGGTGCTGTTACACAATTGCATAAGCACAGCGAAACGAAGGAAACCTTTGTGTTGCTTGCAGGCAAGGTGTTACTGCTTACCGCAACGGGCACCGATGCCCCCGAAGAAATTTCGGGTGTGATGATGGAAACGGGAAAGGTTTATACGACTGATGCCGGTGTGTGGCATGCCACCGTGATGACAAAGGATGCAAAGCTTTTGCTGGTGGAAAACGCACATACTACAGCGGACAATACCTTCCGCGCCGAGCTCACTCCTGCGCAGTGTGCGCACGTGCTGGCGCTTGGCAAAGGGAATTTTTAAAAAAGAAGTGCAGGGACAGTTGTCGCTGCACTTCTTTTTTTTGTTGTGCGAATTTTTGGAAATCCTCGCCTTGTGCGTTGCTTTCTTTCTGTTATGAAAAGTGAAAATATTGGTGGGAAAACTGTATGGTGATGCACGCGCGTGCGTGTTACAATGAAAACGAAATCAGCCCAAGGGGGATATTGCCGTGGAAAAAGTAAAAAGTGTGGAGCAGGGCGTTCGCAAGTTGCTTGAGATTCGTCACTTGTCCGTACCCACATTCCGTTATCAAAAAGCGCAAGAGGGAGAATATAGTGACGTTCTTGAACTGGAAGGGAAGCGTATTCCTCTGCTTTCCATGCGCACCGATTTGCAGATCGCAAGCCTTATTGAGTACGGAGAGATCGGCGGAAACAGCGCCCTTAACGTGCATGCCTTTGCTTCCTCTGACATGAGCATGGAGCAACTGATGTACCGCGAGTTCGATATTGCTGAGGCCGTTCTTCACAGCGAGATCGTGCGTGTTATGGCATACGTTAACGGCGGTGCTGCTAACGTGATCGCGGTGA
Source organism: Eubacteriales bacterium (assembly GCA_045586515.1). Lineage (GTDB taxonomy): Bacteria > Bacillota > Clostridia > Oscillospirales > CAG-272 > Firm-07. Next base: position 33,138 of record JAZNAM010000002.1, on the reverse strand, counting down.
TGGCAGATGGCACTTGTGCCAATCTGGAACTTGGCAACACGCTTGCCCCTGGCGCGCGTCACCAGACGTTGCATCGCATCATTACCAATCATGGTATGGCAAACGATCATGCACTTGACTGCCAGACAAACGTGTCGCAGATCACGCTGTTTGGCGCGGATGGTAGCTTGCAAGGCTTTGATGATGATGAATATTACCTGTGGGGACTTTCCGAGGATGAGGTGCGTGCGGTGTTTGCTATCCACGCCATTATCGTGGGCGCACTGGATGCCTCCAATTTTGCTTGCATTGATGCGCGTCACCGTGCTTCGGTGGATGCCGCAATGGAATCTGCTCGCCGCGGTGAGTGTGTGGAGGTGAAGGTATGAGCACGATCAGGCCTATCAAAATTGGTATTCTGTCCTGCAATCACGGACATGCTAAGGGGTATTATGCCATCAAGGACGATCCTCATTTTGAGGTGGTGGGACTGTCTACGCGCTACGATGCAGAGAGTTTGGAGCGCGCGCCTGACCTTGCCAAATATCCCACCGACGATGCCCTCTACGAGGAACATCCCGACATGGAGGCGGTGATCATCGCCTCTGATAACAAGGCACACATGGAACAAGTGCGCTGGGCTTGCGAGCGTGGTCTGCACATCTTTTCCATGAAGATCCCCACTTTCGATATGGACGAGTATCGCGAGATGATCGAGCTCACCGAGGCAAAGGGGCTGGTGTATCAGATCGAGTTGGAGATGCGCAACCACGCCCCCATCTATCGTGCCAAGGAATTGATGCAATCGGGTGCGCTTGGTGAGGTGCTTTCCATCAACATGATCAACTACTCTCACAACCCCGTGTGGTGGCGCGCTTGGCAGTGCGACCCTGTGGAGAGTTGGGGCAAAGAAGTGCCATTGCGCGAGGGCGATGTACGCTATCGTGGTGGCGCGCTTGCCGACCATCCCCATGTTTTTGACTTGGTACGCTTCCTTACCGATGACAGCATTGACGAGGTGTATGCCGACGTTTCGCCCAATCTGCGCGAGGGCGTGAAGACTGAGGATATGGTGCGCGTGATGGGCCGCATGAAGGGCGGCGTTATCTTCTCGCTGGATCCTTCCTACGCCAATGACGAAACGCACGTTGCGCAGCAGGTTGCAGGCTGGGAGAAGTATCCTCGCCCTGTTGAGGTTACGCTCAACATCGTTGGCTCGAAAGGCACGATTGTGGCAAACCTTTATGGTAAGTCCACGTATATGCAGTTGCCCGAGCATCCTGAATATACCTCGACCTATCTTGAGGATCCCGTAGGCCTTTGGAATCGCCGCACAATGGAGTTTTATCAGTGTGTGCGTGAGGGTGCGACGCCCACCGTGCATTTGCGCAACCACTTGGAATCAATTATGGCAATGGTTGCCGCCTATGACAGTATTTCCTGCGGCAAGCCCTGTAAGGTGCCTGCGGTAGACACCGTATTGCCTGAATAACAAAATCCCCTTGTGCGGCAAGCGCACAAGGGGATTTGTTTATAGGGAATCGGCGCGGTACGCCATGGGGGAAGTGCCGGTTTCTTTTTTAAAAAACGTGCTGAAATAGCTGATGTTATTAAATCCGCACATGTAGGAAATCTCCTCTACTGTGTGATAGTCTGCTTGGAGAAGCTCTTTGGCATACGTAAGGCGTAGGTGATTGATATATTTGAGGGGGGTCATGCCAAAGCGCGCCACGAACAATCTTCTGAAATAAGTGTCACTCATGCCAGAGCGGCGTGCAAGTGCACTGACACACAGCGCGTGATCGGTGAAGTTTGTGCGGATAAATTCCGCGGCATCGGCGATGCGGTCGGAGGCATCGGCGGGGTGCTCATTGGCACTCTCACGCTCGATCGCGCCGAGAATGCGATATAGAATGGCACGGCATTCGTACTCATACGCCACACCCTTTTTCGTCCACACCCGGTACAAATCGCGGAAGCGTTGCTCGAAATAGGCGGGGTCACGAGGACTGAATTTTATAAAACGGTTGGGCAGTGTGTCGGGGGATTTGAAATGCACGATGAGCAACTGCTCATATCCCGAGCGAATGGTGTAGGAGTAATTTGCGGGAAAAAATGCGATATCGCCCGTGGTGAGCGACATGCTCTCCTGGTCAGAAAAAAGCGTGCTATTGCCCTTTACGCGGAAGGAAAGCGCGTGAACAGGGCGATTTTCCGGTTTGTCGTTGCGGTTGCTCCACTTTAAATCGAATGCGGAAACGATGTCTAGCGTTACGTTTGGTGTTTCAAAAAACATAACTTCACCCCCCCCATTCAGTATAGCGCAGTTTTCGTTTTTCGTCAAGAAAAAGTTATGAAAAGTGAAAAGTCTGTTTGGAAATGTTCATTGTACCTCACGCGCGCTCATATTATAATAGACTTATAAAATATAAGGAGGACTGTATATGGCAATCAAGCATACCGCCGTTAGCTATTACGGTTTTAACTACGTAGAACACGCAGAAAAAGACTTCATTGAAATGAAGGAGCACGGTTGTGACACCGTCATTCTCGCCATCACAGAGTTTGATTTGGATTTCTGGTTCCCTAACATTGATAACATCGTGAAAACTGCCCATAAGGTGGGTCTTCGCTGCATTGCCGACCCGTGGGGTATCGGCAAGTGGTTTGGCGGTGAGCAGGTCAGCCTGTTCTTGCAGAACAACATTCACCACCGTCAGATTTCCGCTTACACGGGCGAGGTGCTGAATGCCGCTTGCTTTACCACCAATTCTTTCCGCGACTATTTCACCAACTTTTGCCTCAAACTCCCCCGGCAGACACAGGTCGGCAACGTCTTCTGGGACGAGCCCCATTACGCATACCCCAAGTCCTATGCGTCTATCACGGGCGGTGCAGGTGATGATTGGGCTTGTCGCTGCCCTGAGTGCATGAAGAAGTTTGAGGAGTACTACGGTTACGAGATGCCCAAGTTCATGAACGACGATGTCAAGCAGTTCCGTTGGCGCGAGGCGCTCAAGACACTTGCCGACTGCTCCAAGGCGCTCAAGGAGTACAACCCCAACCTGGAGATCACTTGCTGTGTACACGCCACCAAGAACTCCTACTACGTGACCGAGCTGCGCGGCTACGACAACTGGGATATGGTTGCTGCTTGCCCTTATTTTGACGTATTCTCCACCACGATCATCAACTGGGCGCTTCCCGCGTCCTTCTTCCGTGAGATCACGGAGCGCACCGTTGCCATTGCTAAGAAGTACGGCAAGGAGTCTGAGCGTTGGCTCATGGGCTACCATCAGCAGCCCGAAGATTTTAATCAGGTTGATGAGGTGGTTGATATGTATCGCGACGCAGGTGTGGATCGCCTTGCAACCTGGACCTATCGCGGCGGCTACGGTACCGTGGTGGCAGCGCCCGATCCCATCAAGCTTTGGGATAAGATCGGCGAGAACTATAACCGCGTATTGGAGAAGGAATAATGAGTGCTTATTTGCAAGCAATTGTTGAGAATTTGCAGTGCATTGAGCGAGAGGAATCCGAGGTGCTTTCTGCTGCTGCGGATGCTGTGGCGGACGTTATCACGCGTGACGGCCTGATCTTTGTGTTTGGTTGCGGCCATTCGCATTTGCCCGGTCTTGATGCGTTCTACCGTGCGGGCGGGCTTGCGAACGTGTCCCCCATTTTGGACACCGATCTGATGCTCCACAACGGCGCTGCCAAATCCTCGCGCATGGAAAAAATGTCGGGCCTTGCCCAGGAGATCTGCCGTCGCTACGTGCCGAGCGCCAATGACATGCTGTTTGTCTTCTCTGCATCGGGAAAAAATCAAGTGCCTTATGAGATGGCGCTCGCCGCACGTGAGCGCGGCGTGAAGGTAATTGGCGTGTCTTCGTCTTCTTACTTTGAAAAGGGCGGAAAACTGCACACCGGGGTTGATCTTCACATTGACTGCCACGTGCCGTACGGTGATGCCGCCATCGAGGTGGGAGATGCCAAAATGGGCGGACTTTCTACCAGCGCCGCTTGCTTTATCCTCAACTCCGCACTTATCGAAGGCGCAAAGCGCGCGTTGGCGCGCGGCACGGTGCCCCCCGTATACCTCAGTGGAAACGTTGAGGGTGGAAGGGAACACAACGTGGTGCTCGAGGAGCTTTATCTGCCGCGGGTGAAACATCTATGATCCGCGTTGCTGTTATCGGTATCGTCGGCAACTCCATTTTTATGCCTGTCCCTCACTTCCATGAGGGTGGGGAAACGGTGGTTGCCACCGATGTGCATTGCGAATGGGGTGGCAAGGGCTACAACCAGGCGATTGCTGCGGCGCGCCATGGCGCGCATGTGTCTTTCCTTGCGGCACTGCACGAAAGTGATGTCGCAAACGTGCGCGCAAACGCTTTGGAAAACGGCATTGACGTGACGCTTGTTTCCAAGGAAACCAAAAGCCCGCTTGCTGTTATCATGACAGATGCGAGCGGTGCCAATCACGTAACCGTTTACCACGGTGCTACACTGGATGTGGCTGACGTTGCTTGCTTTGCACGCGAGATTGCGCGCGCTGACGTGCTGCTTCTTTCCAACGAGGTGGCAGAGGACGTGAACGTTGCGGCGCTTCGCATCGCCAAGGAAAGCGGCGTACGCGTTATTTTAAATCCTGCTCCCGCAAGATCACTTTGCGCGGAACTGGCAGAGGGTATAACTCTCTTTACCCCCAACGAGCACGAAACAGAGGGGCTTGAAAGGCACACCAATGTTGTTGTGACACTTGGCGCCAAGGGATGCTTTCTTCGCGAAACCAACGAGCGTGTCCCCACCACCAATGTGGGCGCAGTCGTGGACACCACGGGCGCAGGCGACACCTTCAACGGCGTGCTTGCGGTAGCACTTGCCGAAGGGAAATCGCAAAAAACTGCGTGCGAGCTGGCAAATGCCGCCGCCGCGATCAAGGTCACGGGGCGCTTTGTTGAGGGTGCGATCCCCACGAGAGAACAAACATTACAAATTTGGGAGAAATACTATGGATAAGACGTATTTTAATAAAATCGTAGAAAACATTGAGAAGGTCAACGAACTGCAAAGCGAAAACATTCTGAAAGCTGCATCTCTCATGGCTGATGCCATTGAGCAGGATCGCCTGATTAACGTTTATGGCGGCGGTGGTCATACCACGCTTTGCATGGGTGAAATGTTCTTCCGCGCAGGCGGCCTTGCCAACATCAACCCCATCATGGAGAACGGCCTTACCGTTTTCAACCAGGCACTCAAGTACCTGGAGTTGGAACGCACCGTCAACTACGGTTCTGCCATCATGAAATACTACAATTTGCAAGAGGGCGACCTTTTGCTTGTGTTCCACAACATTGGCATCAACCCAGCCACCATCGACGCCGTAATGGAGGCAAAGAAAGCGGGTGCAAAGATCGTTGCGATTTCGTCGAGCTACTGGCAAAACGAAATGCCTGAGGATCATTTCATCCGTCACCCAAACAAGACCAATCTTTTTGATTACGCTGATGTCTGCATCGACGATTACAACATCGTTGGTGACGCCGTGATCGAGGTGGAGGGCTTTGATACCCCCATCGCACCGGTTTCCAACATCGTGGACTTCTACATTGCGCACATGCTGGAGATTGAGTGTGTGAAAGAGTGCCAACGCCGCGGTATCACCGCGCCCTGTTGGTCAAGTGCGAACACTCCCGGCGGCGACGAGAAGAATGCCGCACACCTCGCAAAGTACAGTCCCCGCATCAAGATGCTCTAATAAAAAAAGGCACCCGAGAGGGTGCCTTTTTTTAATAAAGCTTATATTTGAGCCTGAGATTATCCGCGATCATCGCGATGAATTCCGAATTGGTGGGCTTTCCGCGGTTGTTTTGAATGGTGTAGCCGAAGTAGGAATTGAGCGTATCCACGTCGCCTCTGTCCCACGCGACCTCGATCGCGTGGCGGATGGCGCGCTCGACGCGCGAGGTGGTGGTCTGGTATTTCTTTGCGACAGAGGGGTAGAGCACCTTGGTGACGCTGTTGATGATGTCGCTATCCTGAATGGTGAGGAGAATGGCGGTGCGTAGGTACTGGTAGCCCTTGATGTGTGCGGGTACGCCGATCTGGTGGATGATCTTAGTCACTTGCGTTTCGATGTCGGGGGTGTTGGACTCTGCTGCGGGCTTTTGCTCGTTTGCCTTTTCGCGCATGGCAAGCAAGCGGCGCAGATGTTCGCACAAGCTGTTCATATCAAAGGGTTTCATCAAAAAAGAGTCAGCGCCTGCGGTGATGGCGTCTGCGATCATGGTTTGATTGGCAATGGGGGAGAGCATCAAAAAGGCGGGAAGCGGCGCGTTGGTAAATCCCTCTGCATGACAGCTGCGCACAAGGCCGATGCCGTCGAGGCGTGTGAGCATAATGTTGACGATGGCGGCGTCGTAGCGGCCGTGTTTGATGCGGTGCAGTGCTTCCTCGCCGTTTTGCACCTCATCGATTTGCGTATAGCCGGCACGCCGTAATCCTTCGCGCAAGGTGGCGCGCTCGGCGGCGCTTTCATCGGCAATCAGTAATTTGGCAGTCAGTTCCATTCTCATATCCTCCAAAAGGTAAAAATTGGTAATTATTGGCTTTAAGAGTAGCCGCACGGGTTTCTCGTGCGGCCCCGAGGGTGTTTTCTCGGCACTCGTTTTGCGCTACCATAATATTACCATATTTTACCATAAATTACAAGACCCGAAGCCGTAAAAAATGACACGAAAATACGGCTTCGGGTTTGGTGATTATTACCATATAATGGAATTTGTTGCGTTTTTTTGACAGCGTTCATGTATGGCACTTACAGCCACCTGTGAAAAATGCGTCGAGTGAGATGTGGTATCTTCCTGCCTTGTTTCGGGAAAAGCCGATACGGCGCAGCAGGGCATCGTCCACATCCTCGCCGTCGAAATAGGCGGTTTTCACACCGCACAGGTCGATAAAATTCAACGCTGCACGCCCCATGACGAACAGGGGATCCAGCTCCTCATAACCGGCAGGTGCCGTGAGTGTGTACACGTGACCGCCTTCGGTATCCATCTTAAACTGGCAAAGTCCTGCAAAACGTCCCTCGCCATCCTTGGCGTAGTAGGCAAGCAGATCGGGGTCATAGTTGACGTTGCAAAGGGCGCAGAAATACGCTTGCTCCTCTTTGTGTTGGATGGGAACAACGGTGATCATGCTTTTTCCTCCTCGCCATCGTGCGTCTTGTCGGCTTGCTTCATGGTCGACGACTTTCTTTTGCGCGAGGTGGTGGTGCCCGATTTGGTGGAGCGTGTGCTCTTTTTCTTCGGTGCTTCCTCTTTCTTTTGCTCCTGCTCGCTATCTTGCGCTTTCGTTTTGTTGCTTCGCTTGGTGAGGGGCTTCATGGTGGCATTAAAAATATCCTTGGCAGCTTTTTCCACGTGTTTGATTGAAAGTGCATCCCAAACTGCCTCTGTGGCGTCCCACATGGCATCGGTGGCGGCTTTCACACTATTTCTGCGTTTGGGTGTTTGCTCGCTCGTATCCTTTGCGGCGTCGGCGGCAGACGGCTCCTCTTTCTTTTCCGCAGCTTTTTTGGTGGAACGCGTTTTCCTTTGCGCTGTTGTCTTTTCTTCCTTTTTCTCCTCACCGCGCAGGTAAGCGATCTCCTCTGCGGTAAGCAGGCGGTAGCGACCGGGGACGAGGTCGCCGATGCCGATTTTGCCGATGGCGACACGCGACAGACGGCGCACGCGCAGTCCTACCTGATCGCACATGCGGCGGATCTGACGATTTCTACCTTCGTAAAGTTCAAAGGCGAGCACGGTTTCTCCACTTTCGGCACGTACGACGCTCACCTTCGCGGGACGTGTGGTGTAGCCGTCGAGCAAAAAAGAGCTGTTAAGCGCCGCCAGCTGGGCAGGCGTGACCACGCCCGATACGGTGACGTGATAATGCTTAGGGATCTCGTGGCGCGGATGTGTAAGGCGCTCGGTAAGCGCACCGTCGTCGGTGAGCAAAAGCAATCCGTCCGAATCCATATCCAGGCGGCCGACAGGATACACGCGCACGCCGAGGTCGGCGACAAAGTTTGCCACCGTGGTGCGGCCCTTTTCGTCTGAGAGGGTGGTTACAACACCGCGCGGTTTATACAAAAGCACGTAGTGCTTTTCTGTTGCAGTTGGCTTGATGATTTTTCCGTTGTACTCCACGACGTCGCGTTCGGGGTCGATCTTTTGGCCAAGTGTTGCCACTTCGCCATTGACCTTGACCTCGCCCGCACGGATCTTATCCTCCGCCGCACGGCGGGAGAGGATCGCACAGTCGGTGAAATACTTCTGGAGTCGTACACTTTCCATTGGTACTTCCTTTTCTAAAAAACTTGGTAAAAAGGCAAGCGTCGAAAGGACACCCTGAAAAGCGGGCGCTGGTTCATCGGCTTTGCCTAAAAAATGCGTTTAAAAAACCGTAGGATACGATAGGGAATGGACGCTTTGCGCTCTACCGCTACGGATGCGTTTGCCACGAGATCTACCTCGCAGATTGTTTCTCCGTCAAGGGTATAGCGAAGCGTGCCGCAACGCTCGCCCTCCTCCACGCCGCCGTATAGGAACGGGGGGAGATAGCGCGTACACTTGATCTCGCCGTGGTCGGCTTCAAGCAGAACGCGGGGTGCGTTTGCGGGGACGAGGGTGACCTCGTTTTTCTCGCCGCCCACCACGGGAAGCGAGAGAAGGGGTACATCAGGGGAGAACACTGCAAAATTGTGATGCCCCCATTCGTGCAGGGCGGTGTGGTCGCGCCAGTCATTGGGTGCGTGGAGCGTAACGGCGACAAGGGTGAGTCCCTCTCGCGTTGTCGCACTCACAAGACACCTGCCTGCGGCACGCGTAAAGCCCGTTTTTACGCCCACAGCGCCGTCAAGCGTGCGCAGTAGACGATTATGGTTGAGAAACAGACGCGTGGCGTCTGTGCCGTTTTGAGGGGCTGTGTAGCGTTTTGTTTGTACGATTTTTGCAAAGGTATCGTTGGCAAGCGCCGCGCACGTAAGGCGCGCGAGATCATACGCGGTGGTATAGTGAGCTTCCTCGTGCAAGCCGTTGGGGTTGCAAAAATGGGTATTGGAAAGCCCCAGCTCTGCTGCCTTTTCGTTCATACGTGCGGCGAACGCTGCGACGTTTTTGTCACACGCAAGGGCGAGTGCCACTGCGGCATCGTTGGCGGAGGAGAGCAGCAGGGCGTAGAGCAGTGTTTGTACCGTGATCTGCTCACCTTCGTATAAATAGATAGAGGAACCCTCCACACCGACTGCCTCGCGCGGTACGGTGACCACCGTATCGAGTGGTAGCGCTTCCAAAATGACGAGCGCCGTCATGATTTTCGTGGTGCTTGCCATCGGACGGCGCACGTGTGCATTGCCTTCGGAGAGCACCTCGCCGCTTGCCGCATCCATAAGGATATAGGAGGCGGCGCTAACGCTTGGCGTGACTTCTAGGGCATCAGTGGGCAAGGGGATGCAAAATAGCAACAGTAGGGCAAGGAAAAGGCAAGCAGAACGGCGCATGGCGACCTCCCGTGTGTTTTGTTACACTATATGGAAGTGCGCCCAACCGTATGTGAATTAGTATTCGATCTTGCTTGCGGCTTCAGCGGCAACTCTTGCCACATCGTCCACGTCCTCGCCGTCGTCCTCGTTCTTCGCAAACACTTCTTTCACGCGGTTGATGATATCGGGGGCGCGCTCAACAATGTCAGCAATGCGGTCAATGGTGCTAGGCGTGCCGCCACCCTCAACGGGGAACAGCTCCACTCTGCCACTTGCGGTGACGGAGAGGAAGCATACGGGCTGAATGGAAAGGCCTGTGCCGCCGCCACCGCCGAAGTTTTGGGACGTGCCTGTCTTAGCCGCCCAATCTACGCCGCCGGATGCGTAGCCAACGGAGATCTTCGAGATGGGAATGATGGTCGTGCCCGAGGGGGTGTTGATGGGCGTGCCTACAACAGTGTTGGCGTCAACCATGGCGCGGATGTTTTCAAGAGAAATGCGGATCATGTCCTGCAATTTGTTCTGTTCCATAGTTTAGGTTCCTTTCTGATCTTCAGCTTGTTGCTGTTTTTGTTGTTCTTCCTTATCTGTTCTTGCGAGGTGGCGTGCCGCCAGGAGCACGTCGATCACACGCAAGGAGAGAATGATTTTCACGTCTGCAGAGGGGCGTTCCCCTTCGAAATCGGCAATCACCGCAACGTCCGGTTCTCTTGCCTTTACCCGTGCTACGCCGTCAAGCAACGCGAGCAGGTAAGAAAGAGATTGGCACACCACGCCGTACAGTACGGCGGTAGCGGCGGCATCACCTGTTGCCACGCGAATATGCAGGCGCGCCGCGTGCAGACGCAACCACTTTTTGCGACGGCGCACCACCGTTTGGAGCAGTGCGCGTACGAGGCGTAGCTCGTCACGCAGCGACATCGCCTCGATTTTTTTGTCCACGGGAGCAATGCCCGTGACTTTCTTTTTGTCTGTATAAATCTTCTTTTTCCGCTTGCGTCGCTTTTTCGATGGGTATAGAGCGAAGCGAAGGAATGCCACGCGTGCCTCCAGGCGCACGTTTTCCTTGGCGGTAAGGACAAGCTTTATGGGCAGTGCAAGCAGGGATACGAGCAACAAAAGCACTGCCGCAATGGCGATCAGAGCAATGAGCACGGATCTCTACTCCTTTCGCTATTCGTTATTGATCGGCATCTGCCGCTTCCTCACCTGCCTCGGCAGCCATCGAAATGGAAAGCTGCTCGCTGGCGGTGGGATCGGGCAAAAGTGCCTCGGTCTTGGGGAGCTCGTCCAGTGTGGAGAGCCCGAAGACGCGTAGGAATTTTTCGGTGGTTGCATAGAGGAGCGGTCTGCCGGGGGCGTCCAGGCGTCCTGTTGCGACGATCAGCTCCTTATCAATGAGGGAGTTGACGGCATAGTTACTATCTACGCCGCGCACCGCGTCTACAAACGCACGGGTAACGGGTTGATTGTAAGCAACGATCGCCAGCACCTCCATCGAGGCATTGGAGAGGTTTCCGCCACGGCGGATGCCGAGTGCCTCACGCACGTAGGTGCCATACTGCTCCTTGGTGCAGAATTGGCAGCTGTCTTTAAAGAGGAGCAACAGAATGCCGTGTTCGTCCTCTGCGTATTTCTTAGCAATGCGCTCGGCAAGGTGCCTCACCTCACGCACGCCGATGCCCGTCACGTCGGAAAGTTTTTGATAGGGGACGGGATAGCCTGCGGCGAACACCACCGCCTCAATGCAGGCCTCTAAGTTTTTGATCGGTTGCAGATTTTCTTCCAGTTGCATGGTCACATCTCCTTTTTGTCGTCCTCTGCCTCATCATCAGAGGGAGCATTGGGGTTGAGGAAGAAGCGCGTGGATTCACCGCGCACTGAGTTTTCCTCCAGATCGGGATCGCCCTCCTCAATGAGGATCTTGCGGGACTTGATCAGCTCCAAAACGCCCATAAACGAGGCGATCATATCGGCAAGCGAGGGTGCGCCCTCCAACAGTTCGCGTAGCGACGCAGTGCCGTTTGCCGTAAGGGTGTTCAAGATGATCACGATTTTACCCTCGACGGGAATGATCGGCTTGCTCACCATAGGCGTGAAATGCGTTTGCGCTTTTTCCATTGCATCGCGGTAGGAGTTGATGCGGCGAACTGCGGCGCAAAGCGAAAGCGGATCTTGATCGGTCACGTAGGTTTTATCGGGTGAGATCTCGTCGGTGTCTTTGACGAGTCTGCTACTGTAATAAGCGTACAGTGGATGGAGCTTGGGCGCCGCCTCCTTCATGTGTTGGTGGCGCAGCAGGATATCCGAGAGCTCGTAGCGCGGCGGCTTCTCCGCCGCTTCTTCGTGGGGGAGTAGCATTTCGCTTTTCCAAACCATGAGTTGGCTGGCCATGTCAAGGAACTCCGTGGCAATGTCCATATCCATTTGGCTTTGCTCTGCAAGAAACGCAATGTACTGATCGCAAATGTCAGCAATGGGGATATCCAGGATATTGAATTTGTTCTTTTCTATCAGCGAGATCAGAAGATCAAGGGGGCCCTCGAAATCCGTCAGCTTATAGGTCATGTTCTCCATTTGGATCTCCTTGAAAATTAATAGAAGAAGGCGAAGAAATTACGCATACCCGTCACGGTAAACATACCGCGCATGATGAGCGTGGTAAGACCGTTGATGAGTGTGGAAAGCGGACCGAGTAGCAACAAAAGCATAACGGCAATAGCAATGTAGCGCTCGTATTGCGAGATTTTGTACGCCGTCTTGGGCGGAAGAAGCCAATACAATAGGCGCGAGCCGTCAAGGGGCGGTACAGGGAGCAGATTGAATACTGCCAGCGTGATGTTCATATACACACCGTAGTACAAAAACAGAATGGCGAAGGATGCCATGGTGGCAGTTAGCTCCGTAGGGTAGGTGCGTTGCATCAAAAAGCCGTAGCCAAGGAAGCGTAGCAGTAACGTAAACACGAGCGCCAGCGCAAGGTTGGAAACGGGACCGGCAAGCGCGGAGAGCGCCATGTCGCGGCGCGGCTTTTTAAAGTAGCGCGTATTAATGGGAACAGGGTTTGCCCAACCGAAGCCCGCGAGAAGCATGCAAAGCGTACCGAAGAAATTGAGGTGTTTTAGTGGATTGAGCGTGAGACGTCCCAGGTTGCGTGCGGTGGGATCACCCAGTTTCCATGCGACATAACCGTGTGCGGTTTCGTGCAGGGAGAGCGAGAGCAACACGATGGGTAGGGAGAGGAGCATGGAAATCAAATAGGATTTGAAGTCGCCTCCCCCAAGCATATAACGAAACATAGTGTTTTGGTAACTCCTTAAAAATAGCAGCTATTACTCGCAGTCGTTGCGCACGAGGTCTTCGAAGCTTTCGCGCTTCACGGCAAGGCGTGCGTTGCCATTGCTCACCATCACGACAGGCGGGCGAGGCAGGCGGTTGTAGTTGGATGCCATAGCATAGTTATAGGCGCCCGTAGTCAGTACTGCCAGAATGTCACCGCGCGTGGGGCGCTGCAACGGCATACTCTCGCCGATAAGGTCGCCCGATTCGCAGCAGCGACCCGCCACCGTTGCGATGTAATCGCGGGGGGCCGTGGCGCGGTTGGCAATGAGCGCGGTGTACTGAGATTGGTAGAGGGCGTAACGAGGGTTGTCGGGCATGCCGCCATCCACCGATACGTAATTGCGGAAGCCGGGGATCTCCTTGACGGAGCCAACGGTGTAGAGCGTAACGCCAGCCGCCGCCACCAGGGAGCGACCGGGCTCCAAAATGATGCGGGGGGTGTGCAGACCAAGCTCGGCGGCGCGGGTGCGCACGATTTCACCGATCTCGGCGATCACGGCGGCGTAGTCTACGATGCGATCGTGCTCGGTATAGGGCACGCCAAGACCGCCACCGAGGTTGAGTTCTGTTGCCTCAAAACCTGTTTCGCGTTTTACGTCTGCAATGAATTGCAGCATGATATGCGCGGCGTCACGGAAGGGGTCGGTGTCAAAGATTTGCGAGCCCACATGGCAATGGAAGCCCGCAAGCGCAAGATGCGGAAGCGAGAGGGCGCGCTTGGTGATCTCCAGTGCCTGGCCTGTCACGATGGCGGAACCGAACTTGGAGTCCACATGTCCCGTGCTGATGGCGCGGTGCGTGTGAGGGTCGATACCGGGCGTAATGCGCAGCAGTACCTTTTGCATCTTGCCGCGTGCGGCGGCAATGTCCTCCAGGGCGCGCAGCTCGTCACAGTTGTCGGCAACGATAGTGCCAACCCCCATGTCAAGCGCCATAGCAAGATCGGCATCTGTCTTGTTGTTGCCATGGAAATAGATGCGTTCGGCAGGGAAGCCTGCACGCAGTGCGGTGAAAAGCTCACCACCCGAAACGCAGTCAACACCAAGTCCTTCCTCTGCAACGAGACGGTAAATGCCCGTGAAGCAGAGCGCCTTGGAGGCGTAGAGGGGGAGTGCGTCTGCACCGAAGTTTTCGCGCGCGGCGCGCAGATAGATGCGGCAGTTCTCGCGGATCACGTCCTCGCAGAGAATATATGCAGGGGTGCCGTACTCGCGTGCGAGGGAAACGGCGTCCACACCGCCAATGGTCAAATGACCTGCGGCATTTGTATCAAGGTGTGGATACAGGATCATGGTTGTTCCTTTCTCGAACAGTTATACACGTGCTGCCATACGGATCTCGCGCAAGAGCTCCGCTTTCCCTTCGCCCGACAGCGCGGAGAAGGGAATGATGGGGGTGCCTTCGGGAATATCCTCGTGCGCAGCGAGTGCGGCAAGTGCCGCCTCTCTGTTCGTTTTGTTGAGTTTGTCGGTTTTGGTTGCGACCACGGCAAAGGGAAGTTCCGTCTGCGCGAGGTAGCGAAGCATCATCACATCGTCCGCCGTGGGGCCAACCTTCAGGTCGATGAGTTGAAGGACGAGCGCAACGCGGTCAATGTTGGGGTTTTTGGTAAAGTATCCGTCGGTGAGTGCCGACCATTTCTCCTTTTCGGCAGGGGGGCGCTTGGCAAAGCCGTAGCCGGGGAGATCGACGAGAAACAGCTTGCCGTCTACGTCGTAGAAATTCACGGTAATGGTCTTGCCGGGGGCGCTACTCACGCGGGCGAGTGCCTTTCTGCCAAGAATGGTGTTCACCAGCGAACTCTTGCCCACGTTGGATCTGCCCGAGAGGGCGATCTGGGGGATGGGATTCGAGGGGAACTGGCGCGGTTCACCCGCGCTGATGTGAAGCTTGGCGTTTTGCAATTTCAACTCAGGCATGAGTGACACCTCTCTTTTCGCCGTGTTTGGCAGTGGGGCGGCAGAAATGTACGGGGGATGTTGTTGCATTGGGTTTTACAAGCGCGTGCCCCAGTACGTCTGTCAGTGTACGGCAGGGGATGATTTCGAGCACGGCAAGAGCATCCTTATCAAGCTCGGGAAGTTCACGCATATTGTCGGCAGGAATTAGCACGGTGCGAGCACCTGCACTTGCCGCAGCCATCGTTTTTTCTTTCAGACCGCCGATTGCCATCACGCGACCCGTGAGGTTGACCTCGCCTGTCATGGCAATATCGTGACGCACGGGCGAACCCGTGAGTGCACTGGCGAGCGCGGTGACCATAGCGGCACCTGCGCTGGGACCGTCTTTCGGGACAGCGCCCTCGGGGAAGTGAATGTGCAGATCCTTCTTCTTGTAGAAGTCCTCGGCAACGCCCAGCTCCTTCGCATGTGCGCGAATGTAGCTCACGGCGATGCGTGCGGACTCTTTCATCACGTCACCAAGCGAACCCGTTAGCTCGATCTTGCCGTCGCCGGGAAGTACCAACACCTCGACCTTGAGCAGATCGCCGCCCGCCTCGGTGTAAGCAAGGCCATTGACCACACCCACCTCGTCTGCGGCAGAGATGCGCTCGCGCAGTAGTTTGCGCGGACCGAGTAGGTCAGCGAGCTCTGCGGGGGTGACAGTGATGCGTTTTTTCTCGCCTTCTGCCACGCGGCAAGCGGCACGGCGGCAGATCGTCGCGATATGACGCTCAAGGTTGCGCACGCCCGCTTCGCGTGTGTAATCGTCAATAATGGAGCAGATCGCCTCGTCGGTGATGCGGAGCGTGCGACGGTTTAGACCGTGGCGCTTTAACTGCTTGCCGATCAGATGGTTTTTGGCAATGCTGATCTTTTCGTTTTTTGTGTAGGTGGAGAGTTCAATGATCTCCATGCGGTCAATGAGAGGGCGCGGCACGCTGTCCAACGTGTTGGCGGTTGCCACGAAGACACAGTCGGAAAGATCAAAGGGCATTTCCACAAAATGGTCGCGGAACGTGCGATTCTGTTCGCCGTCAAGCACTTCAAGCAGTGCGGAAGAGGGGTCGCCGTGGCTGTCACGCGTGAGCTTGTCGATCTCGTCGAGCAGCACGAGCGGATTGTTCACACCGGCTTGCTGAATGGCGGCAATGATGCGACCGGGCATGGCGCCCAAGTAGGTTTTTCTGTGACCGCGAATATCCGCCTCGTCACGCACGCCGCCGAGCGACACGCGCACGTACTTGCGGTTCATTGCTTCTGCAAGAGATCTCGCGATCGAAGTCTTGCCGACGCCGGGAGGGCCGACAAGGCACAGAATTTGATTTTTAAGGTCGGGGTTGAGCTTTTTCACTGCCAGATATTCGATCACGCGCTCTTTGACTTTGGCAAGACCGTCATGGTCGCGTTCGAGGATACGGCGTGCGGCTGCGATGTCGGTGCGGTCCTTGGTGCGCTCGTTCCAGGGGAGATCAAGGCATACGTCAAGGTAGCCGCGCAACACGCTGGCTTCTGCAGAGCCGAAAGGGGTTTTTGCCATGCGCTCATTCTCTTTGAGTAGCTTGCGCTCCACTTCGGGGGGGAGTTTTGCCGCTTTGATGCGCGCTTGGTATTCGTCGATCTCGCTCTCGCCGTCCTCGCCCAGTTCTTCTTGGATCACGCGCACCTGCTCGCGCAGGTAGTAGTCCTTCTGATTGCGGGAGAGGCGCTCGCGCACTTCCTTGTGAATCGACATCTCGCAAAGGAGCAGTTCTGCTTCCTCGTGCATCAGGTTCAGTGTTTTCTCCAAACGTTCATTTTTGTCAAAGCATTCAAGCACCGCCTGCTTGTCCTCGAAGCGGACGAGCACGTTGGCGGCAACAAAGTCGCAGAAAGCGCCGGCGTCTTCAATGGCGAGTGCGGCTTTTACCACATCCTCGGAGAGATTGGGGAGCAAAGCCGCCATCTCAGCCAGCGTGGTTTTTGCCACGCGGAGCATGGCTTCATTGCGAAGCGTAAGTTCCGTCGTGGGGAGTTCGGTGGTGTAGGCGACCTCAGCGGTGTAATAGTCTGCGAAGCGATGGAGCGCCAGGAGCTCGGCGCGCGCATAGCCTTCGCAGAGCAGACGAACGGTGCCCTCGGCAGATTTCACACTTTGCTTGATTTTGGCAACGGTGCCGATATGGCAGAAATCGTCTATATGGTATTCGCCCTCGGTGGGCTCACGGAGGGAAACGAGCAAAATGAAAGAGTTGGTGGCGTTGGCCGCCTCTGCGGCAAGCGCGGAGGGGGCATCGTTAATCTCAAAATTGAGCATGACGGCAGGGAACGCCGCAACACCGCCCAGCGCGACGAGGGGGAGCGTGAGCAGTTGTGTGTGCTTTGCGGAATGGGACATTGCGTATATCCTTTCGGGTAATTTTATACAGTATATCATTATAACACACGCGCGCGAAAATTTCCACCCTTTTTTGAAAAGTTTTCATAAATAAATAAAAAAGCCGCCTTTTTAAGGCAGCTTTGCGGCAAAATTAAAGCACGGTGCAAAGAGCCACCTGTGCGTGTTGGTGCCATAAGGTTGACACTCCGTACTCAGCGACGATACACCGTGCGAACAATGGGCGTTTCCTCCATTGCCTTGTCATTATACCGCATGGGGCGAATTTTGTAAATATCCAAAACAACCAATTTTCGATGCAAATTTTTGTCAAAAACGGAGTGCATAGAAAAAACGCCCTCAAACGCCCACGCTTTTTGTTGAAAATGACGAGGTTGAAAAAAGAAAAATGCCGTCGCTAAAAAAAGAAGAAAAAGATTTGGCAAAGCTCTTGACAAAGGGGGGCGTGTGTGCTATAATACTGGGGCAATGAAGCAGAGCTCTCCGCTCTCACCCTGCCGCAAACGGCGCGCAGTGGTTGATATTTTCTCGCTTTTTGGGGGAACCATTTTGGCGTGCGGAGTGTTTTTATGCTTCGCGCGATTTTTTATTTTGCCGGGACATTCCCGGGAATTGGAGGTACCCTTCTATTAGCACTGTAAAAGACATGCTGATCAACGAGGACATTCGAGAAAAAGAGGTTCGCTTGATCGGTGAAGATGGCGAGGCACTCGGTATGGTTTCTTCGCAGACTGCACTGAAAATGGCATACGATCGCGGTTTGGACCTTGTTCTGATCGCACCGCAGGCAACGCCCCCTGTTTGCCGCATTATGGATTACGGCAAGTACCGCTTTGACCGTGAAAAGAAGGAGAAGGAAGCAAAGAAGAAGCAGCAGGTCATCGAGCTCAAGGAAGTGCAACTTTCTTGCCGCATCGATGTGCATGACTTTGAAACCAAGGCACGCAATGCCGTTAGATTCCTCACCGCAGGTAACAAGGTGCGCGTGGTCGTTCGTTTCAAGGGTCGCGAGATGGCCCATCAGGAACTTGGCCGTGACGTCATGCTCCGCTTTGAGCAGGCAGTCGCTCCCGCCGGCGTTGTGGAGAAGCGCCCTGTGCTGGATGGTCGTCTAATGACGATGATCGTCGTACCCAACAAGAACAACTAAATTTCGTATCTTTACGGTGTTCGCACCTGATTGATAGCATAATGATGCAAAGGAGATAAACAAAATGGGAAAAATCAAAACACATAAGGCTGCTGCCAAGAGATTTTCCGTTACTGCTAACGGCAAGGTCAAGATCAACCATTGCCACCACCGCCATAACCTTGGTCTGAAGACCGCAAAGCGTAAGAGACATCTTCGCACCGCAGGCGTTCTCAGCGCGTCCATGACGCCCACCGCCCGCAAAATGATCCAGCAATAATCGAAACGGAGGATAAAGAGCAATGGCAAGAGTTAAGGGCGCGATGATGACGCGCAAGAGAAGAAACAAGGTGCTCAAGGCCGCTAAGGGCTACTGGGGCGCAAAGTCCAAGCATTTTAAGGTTGCAAAGCAGGCCGTGATGAAGAGCGGCAACTACGCTTTCGCAGGCCGCAAGATGAAGAAGAGAGATTTCCGCAGACTGTGGATCGCTCGTATTTCCGCTCAGGCAAAGGTGTGCGGTATGAACTACTCCACCCTTATGCACGGCCTCAAGAAGGCAGGCATCGAGCTTAACCGCAAGATGCTCGCAGAGCTGGCTGTTTCCGACAAGGAAGCATTCGCTGCCATCGCAGAGCAGGCAAAGGCAGCTCTGTAATTTCATAAAAAAACCCGCTTCACGCGGGTTTTTTGTCTATCACGGGGTAGGGAAAAAGCCTCTTAAAAAAGGAAGGAGGGCAAACGGTATGGGAAAACAGCCCGAATATATCACGTCAAGGCAAAACGCACTGCTCGTACTTACAGAAAAACTGACTGATAGAAAACATCGCTCTCGCGAGGGACTTTTTCGTTTTGACGGACGCAAACTTTTCGAGGAAGCGCTTGCTTCGAAATTGCCGCTTTTTGCGGTGATTTTGAAAGAAAGCAACGCTCACACTTTGCTTGCGCTCACTGAAAACGTGCCCCTGCCCGACAGTTGTCGTACGGTGATATTGCCCGACGCACTTTTTGATCGTATCAGCGAGGAAAAGGCGCCCGAAGGCGTAATTTGTGTGGCAAAGCATCTTGACAAACTCCACAAAATCGTTACAATAAATAAAGGAAACGACGCGGCGAAGGTGCTTTTGCCGGGTCGCACGCTTATTTTAGAGAGTGTGCGCGACCCCGGAAATCTCGGCACAATCATTCGATCTGCAAGGGCCTTTGGCGTTGCCAATCTACTGCTTTCCTCGGACTGTGCCGATATTTATCACCCGCGCACGATTCGAGCTGCGATGGGGACGCTCTTTTCTCAGCACATTCTTATCACTGAGGATGTGGTGGGGGCGGTCCGTGCACTTGGTGAAGAAAGAAAAATATTTGCGGCAGCGCTTGACGCGCGTGCGGCAAGGATTGGGAACGTAGCGTTTTCCAATGAAGATATTGTCGTTGTGGGCAACGAGGGGCACGGTATCTCCGATGCGCTCCTTGATGTCTGTACAAACAGTATCTATATCCCGATGAACGAGGGCGTCGAATCGCTCAATGCCGGTATTGCCGCCTCCGTTTTGCTTTGGGAAATGTACCGAGGTGGCGTATGCAACACGAACTGAATTGGTTGGAACTCGCTGAGTGTTTGGGGCCTGCCTCCATGCACTTTCGCCCGCTCATTGACGATTTTGGCTCGCCTGAGGCGATCTTTGCGGCGGGGAAGGAACGCTTGAAGCAGGCGGCGCCATACCTGAGCAAGGGCGCACTCGCGGCAATCACGACGCACCGACACGCGGCACGTGCCAAGGAGATATTTACGTACTGTCACGGCAGAGCGGGTATTCAGGTGTATCCATACGATCATGCGAAGTATCCTGTGGCATTGCGCGATATTTCCAATCCGCCTATCGTACTCTACTGCGAGGGAACGCTCCCCGATCTCAATCGTTTTGCTACGGTTGGTGTAGTAGGGCCGCGTTGCCCCGACGAATACGGCGAACAGGTCGCGTATAAACTATCTTTTGAGTTGGCAGCCGCAGGTGCCGTGATCGTGGGCGGTCTTGCAAAGGGCATTGATTGTATTGGGGCAGCGGCGGCGATTTCCGCAGGCGGCGCAACGATCTCTGTGCTGGGTACCGGTATTGATCGCACGTATCCTGCACACCATAAACGCCTGCGTGCAGAGTGTGCCCAGAACGGCGCGGTGCTCACCGAGTTTTCGCCCGGTTCGCCTCCAAACGGCTATCATTTCCCCATGCGAAACCGCATCATTGCTGCGCTTTCTGCGGCATTACTGGTGCCCCAAGCACCCGAGATTAGTGGCGCGCTGATCACTGCGCGTTATGCGATTTTGTATGGACGCCAGGTGTTCGCGGTGCCGGGTAACATTACGTCACCAGACTCGTTCGGCTCAAACTTGTTGTTACAGGCAGGTGCTCAGCCCGCGATCTGTGCAATGGACGTGCTTTATCCGCTATTGCCGCGCTACCACGCCGCGTTAAACCCCTCGGTGATTCCCGAAGCGGGGCAATATGCCGCGCTGACCTCGGACGTACAGCGCCGTTTCGGTATTCGCTTAGGAGAGGCGAAGGAAAAAAAGAAACAACATACGGTAGCAACAGGGGCACAGCCGCGCACAGCGCGCGAAACACAAAAGAAGCCTGCCAAGCAGCAGGATCTTTCCATGCTGGATCCCCGTGCCAAGGAGCTGTATCGCATGCTTCCCGATGGAGCGTTTGCTATTGACGTGCTCGTTTCAAAGGGCGTGTCGAGTGCAGAGGCGATTAGCGTGCTCACCGTATTTGAGGTGTGCGGTCTGGTGCATGGTGCACCGGGCGGCCTCTATGAGAAAAAGTAACTGAAAGGAACCCCATACATGGCAAATCTCGTTATCGTGGAGTCGCCTTCCAAGGCGGCTGCCATTAAAAAATATCTTGGCTCGAATTACAAGGTTATCGCGTCCAAGGGACACGTGCGCGACCTGCCCAAGAGCACACTTAGCGTGGATATTGAGAACGGCTTTGAGGCGCATTACATCAATATTCGCGGCAAGGGAGATCTGATCCGTGAGATCCGTCGCGAGGCAAAGGTCGCCAAAAAGATCTTCCTGGCGCCCGACCCTGATCGCGAGGGTGAGGCAATCGCTTGGCACCTCGCAAACGCACTTGGAATGGAGCCCCAAAAGATGCTGCGTGTCAGCTTCAACGAGATCACTCCCGAGGTGGTGCGTGCGGCGATCAAAGAGCCCCGTGCCATCGATATGAACCTGGTGAATGCCCAACAGACGCGCCGTATTTGGGATCGCGTCGTTGGTTATAAGCTTTCCCCTTATCTGTGGAAATCCGTGAAGAACGGTCTTTCTGCGGGTCGTGTGCAGTCCGTTGCTGCACGTATCATTGTTGACCGCGAGGATAAGATCCGCGCGTTCGTGCCGGAGGAGTATTGGACGATTGATGCAAAGGTCGGCAACGACGCCGAATTCTCGGTTCGCTTCTTTGGCAACGAAAAGGGTAAGATAAAGCTTTCCTGTGAGGCAGATGCCATGCACGTGGTAAATGCCGTTTCGGGAAAGGAATTCTGTGTGAGGAGCGTCAAGCGTGCTACGCGCCAGAAGCTTCCCGCGCCCCCCTTTACCACCTCCACCATGCAGCAGGAGGCGTCCCGTAAGCTCGGCTTCCAGTCTCAGCGCATTATGCGCGTGGCGCAGGAGCTTTACGAAGGTATCAACGTTGGCACGGAGAATGGTGGCGTACAGGGTCTTATCACCTACATGCGTACCGACTCGCTCCGCATTTCCGCTGATGCGCAGAATGCGGCCAAGAAGCTGATCACCGAGAAGTACGGTGAAGAGTTTTGCCCCGCAAAGCCTCGCGTTTACAAGACGCGTGCCAATGCACAGGATGCACACGAAGCAATTCGTCCCTCTCGTGTTGATCTGGAGCCCGCCAAGATCCACAAGTATCTTACGGTTGACCAGTACCGTCTGTATAAGCTCATCTGGGAGCGCTTTGTAGCTAGCCAGATGCAGTCTGCGAACCTGAACACTCTTGCTGTCGAGTTGGAGTGCGAAGGATACCTTTTCCGTGCAGGTGGCTACAGCGTAGCGTTCCCCGGCTACATGGCGGTGTACGAGGAGACCGAGGAGGAGGATACGCGTGCCGACAATATCGGCGAGCAGCGTGATCTTCGTATCCCCGAACTTTCCGAGGGCGCGTGCGTGCGCTTGCATCAGATCGATCCCGCCCGTCATTTCACCGAAGCGCCTGCTCGTTATACCGAGGCGTCGCTGATCAAGTTCCTTGACGAGAAGGGTATCGGCCGCCCCAGCACCTACAACACCATCATCACCACCATTGTGTCGCGCAACTACGTGACGCGTGACGGTAAGGCTCTCGTTCCCACGCCTCTTGGCGAGGTGACGACCAAACTCATGAAGGAGAATTTCCCCGACATCGTTGACTACACCTTCACGGCACACATGGAGGATCAGCTCGACGAGATAGAAAAGGGTGCGGCGGATATGACCGAAGTGCTTAACTCCTTCTGGAAGGGCTTTTCCAATGAGCTCTCTCGTGCCGAAACCACCATTGGAAAGGGTAGCTTTGAGCTCCCCGTTGAGGAAACGGATATTATCTGCGATAAGTGCGGCGCCAAGATGGTCGTGAAAAACGGTCGTTACGGCAAGTTCGCCGCTTGTCCCAACTATCCTACCTGCAAAAACACAAAGCCTCTTGTCGAAAAGGCGGAGGAGCCCGAAAAAGCGGAAAAGAAGCCCGTGGTTGTTGCTGATTTCAAGTGCGAGGTGTGCGGTGCCGATATGGTGCAGCGCAACGGTCGTTTTGGCACCTTCTTCGCTTGTTCCCGTTATCCCGCGTGCAACTTTACCAAGCAAAAGACCAAGGAACTTGACGTCGCTTGCCCTAAGTGCGGTTCAAAGGTGTTGGTCAAAACGGGACGCAATAAATCCGTGTTCTATAGCTGTGAAAAATATCCCACGTGTGATTTCTCGTCCTGGGATATGCCTGTAGCAGAGAAGTGCCCCAATTGCGGAAAGATACTGTTCCGCAAAAAGGGAAAGGCGCTGCTCGTTTGCCACGATAAAGCGTGTGGCTACCGCCGCGAGACCGAGGAATTGCCCACCGAGGAGAACGCACAATGAGCGTTGCGCCCGTTACCGTTCTCGGTGCGGGGCTTGCGGGCTCGGAAGCCGCGTGGCAGATCGCCGCGCGCGGCGTGCCTGTTCGCCTTTTTGAAATGAAGCCGGCACGCATGTCGCCTGCGCACCATATGCCCTATTTTGCAGAGCTTTGTTGCTCCAACTCCTTGCGCTCGGATGCGTTGTCGAATGCGGTTGGTTTGCTTAAGGCAGAGATGCGCCGCATGGACTCGCTTATCCTGCAAGCGGCAGATGCTATGCGCGTTCCTGCGGGATCGGCGCTCGCTGTTGACCGTACGCTTTTTGCACAATATGTTACCGAACGGGTGAAGAAACATCCACTTATTGAGGTCGTAGAGGTGGAGGCTTCCCAGATTCCTTGTGAGGGCGTTTGCGTGGTTGCGACGGGTCCGCTCACTTCCGACGCACTTGCTGCTGACATCGTACGTCATACAGGCGCGGACGGGTTGTATTTCTATGATGCGGTTGCTCCCATCGTGGACTTTTCGAGCATCAATATGGGCGTTGCCTTTTTTGCGTCGAGATATGACAAAGGCGACGCCGATTACATCAACTGCCCGATGACCGAGGAGCAATACGATGCTTTTTATCACGCACTGATCACCGCGCGTGAAGCAGATCTTAAAGATTTCGATCGCGAGAGTCAAAACGCCCCTCAAGTATTTGAAGGGTGCATGCCTGTTGAGGTTATGGCAAAGCGCGGATATGACACGCTTCGCTACGGCCCCCTCAAGCCCGTTGGACTTGTTGATAGCAGAACGGGTAAAGAATCTTTTGCTGTGGTTCAACTTCGCAAGGAGAATAAGAAAGGCACGATGTACAATCTGGTCGGTTTCCAGACCCATCTTGCGTTTCCTGAGCAAAAGCGTGTGTTCTCGATGATCCCCGGCCTTGAAAATGCGAATTTCCTGCGTTATGGCGTGATGCATCGCAACACCTATTTGCACTCTCCCGGTTTCCTGGATGCCACTTACGCAACCCTTGCACGTCCTACGTTGTTTTTCGCGGGACAGATGACGGGAGTGGAAGGATACATTGAGTCGGCGGGCTCGGGCCTTGTGGCTGGCATCAACGCCGCACGTGTCGCACGCGGCATGGAGCCGTTTGCGTTCCCGCGTCTTACCATGCTTGGTGCAATGGGCGCTTATGTTGCGGAAGGAGCGCTTGGCAAATTTGTGCCGATGAATGCAAACTTTGGTATTGTGCCGCGTCTTGAACATAAGGTTCGCGGTGGAAAGTCGGTGCGAAACGAGGCAATCAGCGCCCGCGCACTGGATGCACTGGAAGCTGTCATTGAGGAAGCAAAGAAATAAAAAACTCGCCCCGTACAAGGGGTAAATTGCGAGAAAGGAGGATGCTATGCTACCGCGTGATATTACACGATTGGAGGAGCGTATCCGCTATACCTTCCGTGACAAGGAGACTTTGATGCGCGCGCTCACGCACTCCTCCTTTGCCAACGAAACCACGGGTAACCGTATTCATTGCAACGAGCGGTTGGAGTTTCTTGGGGACTCGGTTCTCTCGCTTTGCGTGTGCAATTATTTGTACGCAACCTATCCCGATCTGCCCGAAGGGCGCCTGACGGTGCTGCGCAAGAACGTGGTGTGTCAGCGCGCGCTGGCAGAGTACGCCACGGAAATCGCCCTTGGCGATTATCTGTTGCTCGGCAAGGGCGAGGCAAAGGACGGTAGGGAAAAGCCCAAGATCTTAGAGGATGCCTTTGAGGCGTTGCTGGGCGCGATTTATTTGGATAGTGGCAATTTGCGTACCGTTGAGCGCTTTTTGCTCCCCTTTGTGCGCAGAGAATTGCATCGCATGGAAAGTGATTTGGTGCCGCTTGAGGACTACAAGACACTTTTGCAGCAGTACGTTCAGCAGACGCCCGGTGAGGAGCTGCGCTATGAAACGGTAAGCGAAACAGGGCCGGATAACGCAAAAACCTTTACCGTTAAGGCACTAATTAACTCGAACTGCTTCGGCTTGGGGACGGGAAACTCCAAAAAAGAGGCAGAGCAGAACGCGGCGCGCGAGGCGCTTGGCCGCTATCTGCCAAAGTAATCAAAACAAGAAACGGGCGGCGACCTGACTGGGTTGCCGCCCGTTTCTTTTGCATATGCAAAAGAAAAAATATTTTACAAATCCGCGAAAGCCCTTGCTTTTTCCATCTATATGCGTTATAATATTATATTATATGTTAGGAAAGGAGGTAAACGCTTTTGTATCTAAAATCATTGGAACTGCAAGGATTTAAGTCTTTCCCCGACAAAACCAAACTGACATTTGAGCGCGGTACTGCCGTTATCGTGGGCCCAAATGGTAGTGGTAAATCGAATATTTCCGACGCAATGCGTTGGGTGCTTGGTGAGATCTCTTCCAAGAATCTGCGTAGTGCAAAGATGGAGGACGTCATTTTCGGTGGTGCGGAAAGTCGCCGCCCGATGGGTTTTGCGGAGGTATCCGTCACCTTTGACAATACCGACCCGAATCATCGTTTAGATTGCCCCGACGAGGAAGTAACGGTTACGCGTCGTTGTTATCGTGGCGGTACGAGTGAGTACTTCATCAACCGCCGTTCTTGCCTTGCGCGCGACGTGCGTGAGCTGTTCATGAACACAGGCGTCGGTCGTGACGGTTATTCCATCATCGGTCAGGGTAAGATTGCTGAGATCATTTCCCTCAAATCGGACGATCGCCGTGCGATGTTTGAGGACGCATCGGGTATTGCTAAGTTCCGTCACCATAAGACACAAACAGAGAGAAAGCTGCAAACCACCGAGGAAAACATGGCGCGCGTCAACGATATCTTCCAGGAGGTTGCCGCACAGGTTGGTCCGCTTGAGAAGGAAGCCGAGCGCGCGGCGCGTGCACTGGAACTGCACGCGATGAAGAAGAAAGCAGACGTTCAGCTTTGGCTCTATGACTCCGAGCATCTGCGCCAGCAGATCGCGGAAGCGGAGGAGCGTTACCGCAACAGCAGTTATGACCTGAAGATTATTGAGGAGGCTATCGGAAACCTCAATGCGCGCAGTGATCAGCTTCACGAGGAGTCCCAGGAAAACAAGACGCGTGCGGCAGAGCTTCTTGAGCAGATCCAGACGCTCACGAGAGAGAATAGCGCGAGAGAGACGCAGTATCAGGTCACTGAAACGGGCATTGCGAACACGCGCGAGAAGATCGCCACCGCAAATGCAAGCGCCGCTATGAAGCGCGATGCACTGCAAAGAGAAGAGGCTGAGGGCGAGCGGCGCCGTGAGGGCGCGCGCGAGTTGGAGGCGCGTCGTGCCGAGCTGGAGAGTGCACACACCGCCAAGGTGGAGCAGGCACAGGAACTTGCGAGCAGAGCCCTTGCCATTGCGGGCGAGGTCGCCAGCGCGTTTGCCGAAATCGGTGAGCGTGAGACGGAAGCAATGGATATCCGCGTGCGCCGTCAGGTGTTGGAGAGCGGAAAGCAGAGTGACAGTGGCAAACACGACAGTATGGAAGATGAGATTGCATCCTATCGTGCCACGTCGGATGCGCTTGCTGCCGATCTTAAAAAGGCGGAGCAGGTAGCAGAGGGGTATCGTGTCCAGGCCGAGGAGGCAGAACACGAGATCGCTGCGCTTGACGAGCAGATCGACGCGCAAAACGAAGCGCTTGACGCACTGGTTGAAAAAGAGAACGAGTACCGCATTGAATCCGATATTGCCCGTCAGCGCATCGACGCGTACCGCGCCATGGAGGAGCATTTTGAAGGATACGGCCACGCTGTTCGCCATGTGATGGAGATGTACGCCGCAGGGCGCATTACCGATGCACGTGGTAACCGTTGCGGCAAGATTTACGGCCCTCTCTCTCAGGTCATCGGTGTAGAAAAAAAGTACGTGACCGCCATTGAGATTGCCCTGGGCGTCAATCTGCAGCATATTGTGGTGGAGGACGAGTCTGTGGCAAAGGCCGCTATCCACGCGCTCAAACGTGCCGAGGCAGGTCGTGCGACCTTCTTCCCCATCTCCTCGATGCGTCCCCAGAGTGAGACCGCCGAGATGGAGGAGGCCAAGGCGTGCCGCGGTTATATCGGGGTTGCTTCGGATCTTGTGGATTGTGAGGATCGCTTTGCCAACGTCGTTTCTTCGCTGCTTGGCAGAACCGTTGTGTTTGACGATTTGGACAATGCCACCGAAATGGCGCGCAAAACACGCTTCCGCGTGAAAGTCGTGACTCTTGACGGTCAAGTGATCAATGCGGGCGGTTCCTTTGCAGGCGGTTCACATAAGCAAAAATCGGGTATCCTTACCCGTAGTGGTGAGATCGCATCACTCAAGGAAAAACTTGCTGAGCTTGCCGAGAAACTGGAGCAGATCGTCACTGAGCGCGAGAGCGCGGAGCAAGCGATTGCCGCCAGTGAGGAGCGCCGCGAGGATCTCGACGCACGCCGTCAGCTGTTGCTCACGCTGTACACGGGTGAATCTGCCAACGTTGCAGAACGCCGTGCAAAGTTTGAAGCAAATGAGGCACTCATCGCCAAGCTGCGTGATGATTTCGACGCGTTGGAGCGTCAGCGAGCCGGTTACGATGAGGAGCTTGCCGCTCTTACAGAGCGTGAAGTAGCGCTCCGCGGCGAGATTGAGGCGCTTTCTGCGCTACGTTCCGACAAGGACGTGGAGAGAAACGGCTTGCTTGACCGTAAGACCGAGATCGAAACGGAACTCACCGAGTTGTATATCGGTATCAGCGGTGTCCGCAAGGATATCGAAACTGCTGAGAACTATATTGCGGAGTCGGATGCGCGTGCGGCGCTTCTTCGCGAGGAGATCGAGGCGCTTGGCGCCGAGGTCATGGCGTTGGAGCAAAGTATTCGCGACGATGCCGCACGTCAGGAGGCAAACCGCAACACCTTTGCCGAGGGCGAGCGTGTACTGCACGATCTCAACGAGCGTCACCGCCGCATGATGGCAAACGATATGACGCTTGAAAAGAAGCTCAATGATATCCATGCCAAGGTGCAGGAAAAGATGGGCGAGCAGACGAACTTTATGCGTGTGCATGACAGAAACGAGCACCGCCTGAACGCACTGCGCGAGGAACAGGATAAGATCGCGACGCGCTTCTTCGAGGAATACGAAATGTCGCGCAACGATGCTCTGGCGCTTGGCTACGAGCAGATTACTGCTGCGGAGCGTCCTGCCGTGCAGGAAGTACAGACAAGCTGTCGTAACCGTTTGCGTGCCATTGGTAACGTAGACCTTGATGCGGTCAACAAGTATCGCGAGGTCAAGGAGCGTTACGACTACATGTCGGCACAGATTGCCGATATGACCGCCGCACGCGACGACCTGCTTGCGGTCATCCGCGATCTTGAAACCGAGATGCGCACGGCTTTTGTCACTACCTTTGAAAAGATCAACGAGAACTTCAACCGCACCTTCTCCGAACTGTTCGGCGGTGGTAGCGCAGAGGTTTCTCTTTCCGATCCTGACGACGTGCTGACCAGTGGTATTGAGATCAAGGCGGCACCTCCCGGCAAGATCATCAAGAACCTTTTGCAGCTCTCGGGCGGCGAGCAGGCGTTTATTGCAATCGCCTTGTTCTTTGCTATTCTGCAAGTTAACCCCACGCCCTTCTTCATTCTCGATGAGATTGAGGCGGCACTCGATGAGGTTAACGTGGCACGCTTTGCCGCATACATCAAGCGTTACTCGCTGGATACGCAGTTCATTCTGATCACGCACCGCCGCGGCACGATGGAGGCCGCAAACCGTCTGTACGGTGTCACGATGCCTGAGCACGGTATTTCCAAGGTGCTCTCTCTTGACGTGAGCTCGATTTCCGGTAAGCAGGAAGGAGATGACTGGAGTGGGATTTTTAGCAAAGCTACGTGAGGGTCTTTCCAAGACCAAGAACGCGCTGTTCGGTCGTATTGACAAAATGATGCAGGCCTTCGTCCGTGTGGACGAGGACTTTTTGGAGGAGCTTGAGGAGCTGCTCATCACCGCCGACGTGGGTGTGAATGCCACCGAGGAGATCCTTGACCGTCTGCGTGACGAGATCAAGGCAGGGCGCCTCAAGCAGCCCGACCAGATGCGAGATGCGCTGAAAACGATCCTGACTGACATGATCGGTGAGGGCGAGCCGCTTCGTCTTGATACCACACCCTCCGTGATCCTTGTGATCGGCGTGAACGGTGCGGGTAAGACCACCTCGATCGGCAAGATCTCTAACAGATTGCGCGCCGAGGGCAAAAAGGTCGTAGTTGCCGCCGCGGATACGTTCCGCGCCGCGGCGATTGATCAGCTTGCCGTTTGGTGCGAGCGCTCACGTGTGGACCTCGTGCGCCAACAGGAGGGCTCTGACCCTGCGGCTGTGGTGTTCGACGCGATCCAGTACGCAAAGAAAAAGCAGGCAGACGTGCTCATCATCGACACGGCAGGCCGTTTGCACAACAAGAAGAATCTCATGGATGAGCTCGCCAAAATCAATCGCGTGATCTCGCGAGAGTTGCCCGACGCCGCAAGAGAGAACTTGTTGGTGCTGGACGCGACCACGGGACAAAATGCCATTTTACAGGCCAAGGAATTTAGCCGAGCCGCAGATATTACGGGTCTTATCCTCAACAAGCTCGACGGCACCGCCAAGGGCGGCATCGTGCTTTCGATCCGTACCGAGCTTGGACTGCCCGTGAAATTCGTGGGTGTTGGCGAGAAGATCGACGATATGCAGGAGTTTGACGCGGACGAGTTTGTTTGCGCACTGTTTGAATGATGGAAAAAACGAAGGTTGTCCTTGCTTCGCGCAATAAGGGGAAGGTTGCAGAGTTGCAACGCCTGCTTGCGGCGGAGCTTGGGGACGTAATTGAGCTCCTCTCCCTCGACGATGCAGGCATCACGGGGGAGATTGAGGAGAACGGCAAGACTTTTGCCGAGAACGCGTATATCAAGGCAAGCGCCGCCGCTACGTCCGGATATCCCGGACTTGGAGACGATTCCGGTCTTTCGGTATATGCGCTGGACGGTGCGCCCGGTATCTATTCCGCACGCTATGCGGGGGGACACGGGGACGATGCCGCCAACAACGCGTTACTGCTTTCCAACCTCGCAGGTGTTTCGGATCGCAGTGCGGCATTTGTGTGTGCGCTGGCACTCGTCTACCCCGACGGGAAAAGCGTGCAGGTAGAGGGCAGAGTAGAGGGAGAGATCCTGACCGCACAACGCGGTGAGAGTGGATTTGGCTATGATCCGCTGTTCTACTATCCGCCTTTTGCAAAATCCTTTGCGGAGATTTCCCGCGAGGAGAAAAATGAGATTAGCCATCGCGGCGCCGCCGTCCGTGCGCTTGCCGCGAAGCTGAAAAAGGAGAACTGACCAATGTTGACCAGTAAACAACGCGCAAAACTGCGCTCGCTTGCCGCCAATGAAGATGTGATCATGCAGGTGGGCAAGAGCGGTGTGACCGAAGCGATGGCAAAAACCGTTTCCGACGCACTGGAAGCGCGTGAGCTTATCAAAATGCGCGTGTTGGAAAATGCGGGGGAGGACGTGCGTGACGTGGCAGAGCAGCTTGCCGCCGCCACCGACGCCGAGGTCGTTGCCGTGATCGGCAAGTGCCTCATTCTCTACCGCGAATCCGAGAACAAGAAAAGAATCGAGTTATGATAAACGATCAGATTCGCATCGGCGTGTACGGGGGTACGTTTTCCCCCGTGCACAATGGACATCTTGCCGCAGCGAGAGCCTTTATCGACCAAATGCAGTTGGATATTCTTTACGTAATTCCTGCTGCCATTCCGCCGCACAAGCAGATAGACGCTTCGGATGACCCCAAGCATCGCTATCGTATGTGCGAGTTGGCGTTTTGGAATGATGAGAAGGTGTTGGTGAGTGATATGGAGATCACGCGCGGCGGAAAAAGCTATACGGTGGATACCTTGCGCGCACTTGCCGCACCCGATAGACGCTTGTTTTTGCTCATGGGTACGGATATGGTGCTCACGTTGGGTACCTGGCGCGAGAGCGACGAGATTTTCAAGCTCTGCTATCCGATATACGTTCGCCGCGAGCGCGACCCCATTTTGGAGGCACGCATCGTGCAAAAGAACAAGGAGTATCTGGAAAAGCATGGTAAGATCGCACGTCGCCTTATGTGTGATGCGATTGAGCTGTCCTCAACCGAGATTCGCGATCTTGTCGTGGCGGGCAAATCCATCTCTCACCTTGTGCCCTCCGTGGTAGAACAGTATATCGTGAAGCACGGGCTTTACAAAGAAGGGGGCGATCCCACGTGAGTGATCTTGACGCATTGCGCGAGAGGGTGAAGGGCGAAATGTCTAAGGCCCGCTTCGCACATACACTTGGCGTGGAAAGAGAGGTCGCGCGGATGGCGCGCATCTATGCGCCTGAGCAGGAGTCCATGCTCCGCGCTGCGGCATTGCTGCACGACGTGACCAAAGAGTATACGGCACAGCAGTGTGCTGACGTGCTTTTGCGCGAGGGAATTGCCCTGCGTGCCGACGAGGCGGCAACGCCTGCCATTCATCACGCCATCACGGCACCCGCCGAGATCAAACGGTGTTATGCGTCCTTTGCAACGGACGAATTGCTTCGTGCGGTGCGTTGGCACACCACGGGGCACGCGAATATGACACTAACCGAAGCGTTGCTTTATCTTGCGGACGTGATTGAGGAGGGGAGAGAATACCCTGCCTGCATCGCGCTGCGCAAGCGGTTTTGGTCTGCCGACCCTGTGCGAATGGACAGGGAAGCGCAAAAAGCGCATTTAGTAGACGTGTTACTGCACTCGCTGATCGGTGTGCGAGAGCATATTCTCGCGCGCGGCGGCGCAGTCTGCGCGGATACCGAGGCGGGAATCGCCTCGCTGAATTTGACGAAAACCTTGCTTTGAAAGGAAAAAATAAATGGAAGAACTGGTATTTGATAACTGGGCTGAGCTCCCTTCGCTTGCACAGGCAGAGGGGGCGGAGCTTGCGGATCTTGCCGCTGCGATCCTTGATGCAAAGAAGGGCCATAACGTTGCCGTAATTCGCGTTCAGGGCAGAAGTGACATCACGGACTATCTTGTGCTTTGTACGGCGAACTCGAACACGCACGTGGCGGCACTTGTGGGTGAGCTTGAATACCGCTTCGGTCAGCGCGGACTTGCTCCGCTTCACACCGATGGCGGCAACGCACGCAACTGGCAGGTGCTGGACTACGGCGTCATTATGGTGCACGTGTTCGACAGAGAGGCACGCGATTTTTATAATCTGGATAAACTTTACCGCGAGGTCGGCGAGGCCGTCCCGACAAAGGAGAATTGACCATGAAATACGATTTTGCAAGCATTGAGAAAAAGTGGCAGGAGAAATGGGAAAAGGCGGATATTTTTCACGCCGAGGATCTCTCCTCCAAGAAGAAGTTCTACGGCCTTGTAGAGTTCCCGTATCCCAGCGGTGCAGGCATGCACGTCGGCCACATTAAGGCATATGCAGGCCTTGAGGTTGTCAGCCGCAAGCGCCGTATGCAGGGTTACAACGTGATGTTCCCCCTCGGGTTTGACGCGTTTGGTCTGCCCACCGAAAACTACGCCATCAAAACGGGTATTCACCCCCGAAAGGTGACGGACACTAACATTGCACGCTTTACCCAGCAGTTAAAGCGCGTTGGTTTCTCCTTTGACTGGGCACGCACCGTTGATACCACCGAGGAGGATTACTACCGTTG
>JAZNAM010000001.1:0-8452 GCA_045586515.1 Eubacteriales bacterium | reverse complement strand
AATATGCTTGGTATCCGCGAGCCGGGTATTTACGGCAGTCAAAGCTTTGATGACCTTTGCGCATTTATCAAATGCGCCTGCAACGAGGTGGGAGCTGAATGCGAGTTGTATCAATCCAACCACGAGGGGTGTATCGTGGATAAGATCCAGGAGGCGTTTGGAAAATTTGACGGCATTGTGATCAATCCCGCTGCCTACACGCACACCAGCGTGGCGATCGCGGATGCACTTTCCGCCGTAAAGATCCCCACTGTCGAGGTGCATATTTCCAACGTGATGGAGCGCGAGGCGTTCCGCCACCACTCCTACGTATCCCTCGTTGCAAAAAAGACATATATGGGTCTTGGCTTTGAGGGCTACCGTCGCGCAATCCGTTATCTTGCGCGTGGCGAAGAGTAAGCGAAAAAGAGATGTCGAACAAGCACCTCTTTCGATTTCCAATTATTTCGCCATTTTTTCTAATTTCCTCTTATTATTTTCCAATCATTTTGCTTTATATACGGAGTAACATTCCAAGAATCGCATATTTTCACGCATGATGAAAGGAAACGAAGAAAAAGGGTCGCTTGAAGCGACCCTTTTTTCTTTTCATTACTTTGTCATTTTTTCTTGCTTAACCTTGTGGTCAATAATGTGACGAGAGGCAAGTTCGCGGTGAACATCCTCAAGAGAAATGCCCATCTGGAGCATCAAGACCATAACATGATAGGCAAGATCTGCGATCTCGTAAACGGTTTCCTTCTTATCATCTGCCTTGCCTGCAATGATGACCTCGGTACACTCCTCGCCCACTTTCTTAAGAATCTTATCAATGCCCTTCTCAAAGAGGTAGGTGGTGTAGGAGCCTTCCTTCTTTTCAAGCTTTCTGCCTTCTAGCATCTTCATCAAGATTTCAAGAGAAAACTCACCGCGCTCCTCGCTTTCAAACACGCGGTTCTCAAAGCAAGAAGTTGTGCCAAGGTGACAAGCAGGTCCGTCAGGCTCTACCATCACCACAAGCGCATCCTTATCGCAATCAGCGGTAATGGAAACGATGTGCTGATAGTTCCCACTGGTTTCTCCCTTGAGCCAAAGCTCGTTGCGAGAACGGCTAAAAAAACAGGTGAGCTCTTTTTCCATGGAGATCCGCAAGCTTTCCTTATTCATATACGCGAGCGTGAGCACCTGCTTGGTGATGGCATCTACCACGATGGCAGGAATTAAACCGCGCTCGTCAAATTTAAGTTCATCGATATTGATCATAACAGTTTCCTTTCTTACAGTCGAACGGGGATATTCTCGCTGGCCAGTGCTGCCTTGAGATCGGGGATCGCCACCTCGCGGAAGTGGAAGATCGAAGCGGCAAGTCCTGCGTCAACACCAGGGATCGCCTTGAAAAGTTTGGTGAAGTCCTCGATGCACCCAGCACCACCCGATGCAATAACGGGCACCGACACTGCGTTACATACCGCGTCCAGCATTTCCAGATCAAAGCCTTGCTTTACGCCATCGGTATCAATGGAGTTCAGCACTACCTCGCCTGCGCCCATACCGACGCAACGGCGAATCCATTCAATCGCTTCCATGCCGGTATTCTCACGTCCGCCCTTAGCAAACACGCGGAACACTCCGTCGACACGCTTCACGTCAGCGGAAATAACAACGCATTGATCGCCATAGCGCTTTGCCGCCTCACTGATAAGCAAAGGATTGCGGATCGCACCCGAATTCACGCTGACTTTATCCGCGCCACATTTGAGTACGCGATCAAAATCATCCAACGTGTTGATGCCACCACCGACGGTCAGCGGAATAAATATGGTGCTTGCCACCTCACGGAGCACCTCGGTAAAGAGCGCACGCCCCTCAAAGGAAGCGGTAATATCATAAAACACCAGCTCATCTGCGCCGTTATCGCTATAGTATCGCGCAAGCTCAACAGGAGAGGATACGTCACTGACCCCCTCAAAGTTCACACCCTTGACTACACGACCGTTGCGCACGTCAAGGCACGGAATAATTCTTTTGGTTATCATCTTGCCACCTCAATTGCCTCGGTGAGGTTAATTGCACCCGTATAGTACGCTTTGCCGATGATCGCACCGTACAGATCCATCGCGGCGAGAGCTTTGATGTCCTCCATTGAAGACACACCACCCGATGCAATAATCTGCATACCAAAGCGCTCCGCAAGATCGCGGTAAAGTGCATGATTGGCGCCCTGCATCGCACCGTCACGGGAGATATCGGTGCAAATCAGCGTCCCGACACCAATCTCCTGCATGTGTGCGCAAAACGCCATTGCCTCAAGGCCAGAGCTTTCCGTCCAACCCTTAATGGCAACAAAGCCATCCTTAATATCCACGCCAACAGCAATGTGCGCGCCGTAACGCGCAACTGCTTCGCGCAGAAAGACCTCATCTTTCACTGCCGCCGTACCGAGAATCACACGATCCACACCTGCGTTCAAATAACGCTCGACTACATCCATATTGCGGATGCCACCGCCGACCTCTACAAACAGCCCGTCAATGGCAGAAAGTGCCGTAATGGTATTGATATTTGGCGTTTCGCCGCTTTTAGCACCCTCAAGATCCACCACGTGGATATGGGTCGCGCCGCATGCTTTAAAATCCTTGGCAACAGAAACAGGATCATCGCTATACACGGTCATTTGTGCGTAATCACCCTTGAAAAGGCGTACCGCCTTTCCTTCATATAAATCAATTGCAGGAAAAATCAGCACCGTTATGCCTCCATTTCACAAAAAGCGCGCAGAATGTTAAGTCCCACCGCACCACTTTTCTCAGGATGGAACTGGCAGCCGTACACGTTTCCACGTCCAACCGCCGCCGTGAGCTCTGCGCCATACTCGGTGGTGGCGATTACAGACTCATCGCAATCTGCACCGTAGAAGGAGTGAACGAAATACACGAAATCTCCCTCTTTCAAATAGCGAAACAGCGAGCTCTTGCTCTCGCCGAAATGCAACGCATTCCAGCCAATGTGCGGAATTTTAAGATCTACGGGAATGACATCCGCAATAGGGCGGATCTCACCGGGAATCAATCCCAATCCTTCGTGCACACCATATTCCAGTCCTCGATCAAACAAAAGCTGCATGCCAAGACAAATACCAAGCAAGGGCTTGCCCTTGTTCGCCTCCTCTACCACCACGCGATCCAGTCCGCTTGCGCGGAGCTTGTCAGCGGCATCACCAAACGCGCCAACACCGGGCAGAATAATGCGATCTGCCGCACGAAGCACATCGGGATCCGACGTGACGGTCACCTCTGCCCCCACCATACGGAAGGAGCTTTCCAGCGAAAAGAGGTTGCCTACGCCGTAGTCAATGATCGCGATCATCAAAGAACCCCTTTCGTGGAAGGCACCTCACCCGAAAACGCGGGGTCAATGCTCACAGCTGCACGCAACGCACGCGCAAGCGCCTTGAATGCGCCCTCAATAATGTGGTGCGTGTTGCGTCCCGCCATCTGCTGCAGGTGCAGGCTGCAAGCGGCATTGCGCGTGAAGCCAAGCAAAAACTCTTCCACCAGTTCGGTGTCAAAGGTGCCGATCTTGGCAGCGGGCAGCTCCAATGTAGAGTAAAGTCCTGCACGGCCCGACAAATCAACAGCGCAAAGGATCAGCGCCTCATCCATCGGAATGGTTGCAGAGCCGTAGCGGCAAATGCCGCGCTTGTCACCAAGCGCTTCGGCAAACGCCGCGCCCAACGCAATGCCGATATCCTCTACCGTGTGATGATCGTCCACCTGCGTATCGCCCTTGCACTTCACGGTCAGATCAAATCTGCCGTGCGAAGCAAAGAGTGTGAGCATGTGATCAAGAAAGCCACAACCTGTATCAATATCAGACGCACCCTTACCATCCAGACTGATGGTAAGCGCAATTTTGGTTTCGGCAGTATCTCTATTTAACGTAGCCGTTCTCATTTGTTTTCCTCCAAAATCTCCCGCATAGCGCGCACAAGTGCTTCCATATCCTCACGTGTGCCAATCGTGATGCGGTTGTAATTTGCAATTCTGGGCGCGGTAAAATGCCGCACAAGTATCCCCTTTTCGCGAAGCGCTGTATAGATCGCCTCGCCAGACACATGGGGGTGTGCCACAAACAAAAAGTTGGTTTTTGACTCGGTCATTGCAAAACCCATTGCATGAAGCTCATGCGCCACATAAGCGCGGTTTTCCATGACCGTTTGGCAGTTTTTGCGCGTATACACCTCATCTTCAAGCGCACCTACACCAGCCGCCATCGTTGTGCTATTGACGTTATAGGGGTTGGTAGAGTACTTAATGGTGTTGAGGTCTGCGATCAGCTCCTCGCACGCGATACCAAAGCCCAAACGCGCACCCGCCATGGAACGGGATTTAGAGAAAGTACCCGTCACAAGCAAGTTCTTGTACTTGTGAATAAGCGGCACGCAACTCTCTGCGCCGAAATCGACGTACGCTTCATCCACCACAACAACGTTGTCGGGATTGGCTTGCAAAATGCGCTCAATTTCGTTGCGGGAAAGCGCAATGCCGGTGGGCGCATTGGGATTGGCAATAAAGACGGTTTTCCCGATACCGAGGTAATCCTCTACGTTGATGGTAAAGTCATCACGAAGCGGTATCTCCGTATACGGTATGAGATTCAGCGCTGCGAACACCTTATAAAAGCCATACGTAATATCCGCAAATGCGGCAGGGGTTGCCTCGTCGCAAAACGCCATAAATGCAAAATTCAAAATCTCGTCCGAGCCATTTGTCATCAGCACCTCGCGCGGCGAAACACCGAACACCTCAGCCATCTTGGCATTCAGCAAGCGGCATTCGGGGTCGGAATAAAGCTGTAATGAAGAAAGTGCTTCGGCACCGCGCTTTTGCGCATTCGGCGAGGGTGGGAACGGTGACTCGTTGGTGTTAAGCTTGATGAAGCGCCGCTCCTTGGGTTGCTCACCCGGAACATAAGGCACCAAACCCTCGTATTTTTTACTAAAAAATCTACTCATTTTAGTCCTCCAGACGCACCACAGCACTTTTGGCGTGCGCGGTCAGACCTTCCTTTTCAGCAAAGTACGCCACCTTGTGCCCAACGCGCGCAAGCGCATCACGCGTAAAGTAGGTGTACTGCGTTTTCTTCACGAAGTCATCCACAGACAAGGGACTGGAGAATTTTGCCGTACCACCAGTGGGAAGCGTGTGATTGGGGCCCGCCATATAATCACCAAGCGCCTCGGGACAGTTTCTTCCCATAAAAATGGAGCCTGCATGACGGATGCGATCCAGATAGTCAAAGGGGTTATCTACGCAAAGTTCAAGATGTTCGGGAGCAAGCTCGTTGGAAATCTCAATACCCATCTCAAAATCAGGGGCAACGATAATTTTTCCATTGTTATCAATCGAAGCGCGCGCGATCTCCGCACGGGAAAGCTGAGGGATCTGACGCTCGATCTCTGCTTGCACGGCAAGTGCGAGTTCCTCGCTATCAGTCACCAGCACGGCGCTTGCAAGCTTGTCGTGCTCTGCTTGAGAGAGCAGATCTGCCGCCACGTGGCGCGCATTGCTCTTGCCGTCGGCAAGAATCAAAATTTCACTGGGGCCTGCAATCATATCAATGGAAACGGTGCCGAAAACCTGCTTTTTCGCTTCTGCAACGAAAGCGTTTCCGGGGCCAACGATCTTATCCACGCGCGGCACGCTTTCCGTACCGAACGCAAGCGCGGCAACCGCCTGTGCACCACCAAGTTTAAAGATGCGATCTACACCCGCAATGCGTGCAGCGGCCAGAATCACCGCAGGGATCTTGCCATCCTTACCGGGAGGCGATACCATCACCACCTCGGGACAACCGGCAATCTTTGCGGGAATTGCATCCATCAAAACGGTAGAGGGATATGCCGCTGTGCCACCGGGCACGTAGAGCCCCGCGCGGTCAACAGGCGTCACTTTCTGCCCCATTACCACACCGTTTTGCTCGTTAATAATAAAACTATTGCGCTTTTGCTTTTCGTGGAACAAACGGATATTATCCGCCGCTTCACGCAAAATATCCAAAAACTCAGCAGGAACGGCGGCAAAAGCCTCCTCGATTTCCACCTCGCTTACCGCAAGCGCATCCAACTTTACCTTGTCGAATTTCTCGCAGTAGCGGTAGAGCGCCTCATCGCCATTTGCCTTTACGTCGGTAAGAATCTCAGCAACGATCGCCTCTACGTTCACAGTAGGCGTCACACGGGCAAAGATCTCATCGTTTGCCACTTCGCCAACCTTCATTATTTTTATCATTGTCCAGCCTCCGTTTGTGCCTTCAAGCTTTCCACAATCGCATCAATCGGCTCGCCCTTGAACTTATAGCTTGCCTTATTGACGATCACACGTGCGCTGATCGGCACGACAGTTTCAAACACAGAAAGGTCATTTTCCTTTAAGGTCGTACCCGTTTCCACGATATCCACGATTACGTCTGAAAGCCCGAGAATCGGGGCAATTTCAATAGAACCGTTAAGGTGGATCACGTCAATATCACGTCCCATGGACGCGTAATAATTGCTTGCAATATTGGTGAATTTGGTCGCCACTCTAAGCGTGCGCGTGGGGTCATCGCGAAAATCGGATTTCGCCGCCACACACATGCGACACTTGCCGATGTTAAGGTCAAGCAGCTCGTAAATATCGGGCTCATATTCGAGCAAAATGTCTTTGCCCGCCACACCGATATCTGCCGCGCCGCGCTCTACATAAATCGCCACGTCAGAGGGCTTCACCCAGAAGTAGCGTACGCCAACCTCTTCATTTTCAAATATTAGTTTTCGGTTATTTTCTTTGATAGAGGGACACTCAAAGCCCGCCTTTTCAAACATGGCGTAAACCTTTTCGCCAAGGCGTCCCTTGGGCAATGCCACGTTAAGCATGGGTTTCAAGCAGCGTCACCTCCCCTTTCATTACACGAAGCAGTTGTTTGTATTTCAGATTTTCGGGTACGGCGCGCTGCATCATTACGCGCTCTCCCTTTGCAATATAACTGTCCGCAAGTGCGCAGAGTGTATCGGTATCCGTCGTGTCATCATACACAAGCACCGCATCGACATCGTATGCGGGAGCTCCCTCGCCAAGTCGTTCCAAAAGATCAAGATACACCGCAAAACCGATTGCCTTGGCGCTTCTACCCATCTTCTCCATCAAGCGGTCATACTGACCGCCGGAAAGCACACCGGTGGGCACGTCACGCACAAATCCTTTGAACACAATACCGTTATAGTAGCTCATATCGTTAACCACGGAAAAGTCGATACGAACACGTCCTTTACCCGTGTGGCGCGAAAGTGCGACAATTACACGAGAAAGTCGATCAATCTCCGCTTTGCAATCGGGAAGCATTGTGCGAAGCGTTTGGATTGCCTTTTCAGGTGCGCCCGATAACGTTGCAAGCACGCGCAACTTTTCGATCTTCTCCGCATCTGCGCCCATTTCGGAAGCGATCTGAGCAGCACCGTGCAGGTTCTTCTCTCCGATGCAGTGTAGCATGTCTGCCATGCGCTCATCGGTTACGCCGACCTCGCGCAGTACAGCGCCAAGCAACGTGAGATCCGACACGTCCAACACATAATCGGGAGAAATCTCCGACAAGCTATCTGCCGCAAGGGCTAACACCTCTGCAATGCAGTAATCGTCCACCTCGCCAATACATTCCAGACCCACCTGGGTGAGCTCACGGAAAGCGTGCGTGCCCTTGGAAACGCGATAGACATTCTCGTCATAGTAAAGCTTTTGTACCGAACCCGTAACATCCTTACTGTTTTTGATAATAGAAAGCGTCACGTCCGGTTTGAGCGCCATAAGCTTGCCGTTGGTGTCGGTAAACGTAATAATGTTTTCCGATACGAGGAAATGCTTGTTTCGCGCGTAGAGATCGTACTCCTCGAACTTGCTCATTTTATAGGGGCGGTAACCGCGTGCCCTATAAAGCGAGCGCAGACGGAACACCGCCAGCTCCTCGTTTTTCCATACTGATTGTGTGGTCGTCATTGCGCGTCACCCTTTCCCTTCTCACGGCTGAGTGCGGCACGATAACCGCCACTGCCATAAACAAGACACTTTTTTACACGGCTGATGGTTGCTGTGCTGGCACCCGTTGCACGAGAAATCTCCTGATAATTCTTTCCCTCGTCGAGCATCAGCGCCACCTCCAATCGTTGCGCGATATCCTGCAATTCTTTGATCGTGCAGATATCCTCCAAAAACGCGCGGCATTCCGCTTCGCTTTCAATATCCACGATCGCGCGGATCAAACGATCCGCCCCTTGTATCTGATCAAAAAATCCCATGGTGATACCGCCTTTCGTAATATACCGATATTTTAGCACATTAAAGCGTTAAAGTCAATAGCTTTTTTTGAAAAAAACAGATTTTTTCGCCTAGTCTAAAAACGGCAAAAAACCGTGCCGCTGCACGGTTTTTTGCATCGTGTG